>JAYVUL010000404.1:0-8305 GCA_043787935.1 Chitinophagaceae bacterium
CTACTTTACAGAACCCAAACCACACCTATACCTCTGCAAGAAATTTCAGTGTAACTTTACAGGTAAAGAATACCAATGGTTGTATCTCTACTCTTATAAAATCTTCCCTTGTACAAATCAATACGGGTGTACTGGCGCAGTTTACCAACGATAATCCACAAACCTGTACTCCACCGGTAACCATAAATTTTCAAAATCAATCAACGGGGGTAGGTGCTGTAAATTACTTATGGAACTTTGGCGACAACACTACCTCTGCATTACTAAATCCATCGCACGCCTATACAACCCCCGGAACATACAATGTAAAATTGATCGTCACCAACAGCAATGGATGTGCAGATACCATTATCAAAAACAACGCCGTAACGGTTGGTGCTGTAAGGGCAGCCTTTACCGTAGCAGACTCCATCTGCCAGTTTAGTAATACCCGGTTTTTAGATGCGTCTTCTCCAACACCTGCCAGTTTATTCTGGAACTTTGGCGATGGGGTGACATCCACATTGATAAACCCATTGAAAACCTATAACACAGCAGGTACCTTCACGGTAAAACTTATAGCAAATTTTGGGGCATGTACAGATTCTGCCACAAAAATTATTACCGTATTGCCAAAGCCAACAGCAGCATTTACAACAAGTGACACCGTGAATTGCAAGGCTCCATTCACCGTTAATTTTACCTCCCAATCAGTAAACGCAGTATCCTATTTATGGAGTTTTGGGGATAACAGCACTTCCACTTTACCTGCCCCGTCCCATATTTACAACAATGCAGGCAGCTATACCGTAAAGCTAACGATAACCAATGCTAACGGCTGTACTGACCAACTCGTAAAGAATAATTATGTTGTTATCAAAAGGCCTAAAGCAACCATTACGAATTTACCGGATAGCGGGTGTGTTCCATTTACAAAAACCTTTAATCTTACGGTCACTACAACTGATCCTGTAACAAGCTATTTATGGGATTTTGGTGATGGTAATACTTCTCCTGCAGCTTCTCCAACCAATACCTATGCTGCTGAAGGCGCCTATGATGTATCAGTAATAATTCTTACTGCAAATGGTTGCACAGATACTGCAAAATTTACCAGGGCCATTGTAGCCAGTAACAAACCAACAGCAAATTTCGTTGCCAATCCTGCCAGTACCTGCGCTAATACAAGTGTTACTTTTACGGATTCCTCCACCGGCAATCCAACGAGGTGGTTGTGGGATTTTGGAGACAGCACCACTTCTACAATTAAAAACCCTATCCATCAATATTTAGATACAGGCTTCTTTGATATTAAACTTAAGATATGGAAAGGGGGTTGTATGGATTCTATCATGATGCCAAGGTATATACGCATCAACCCTCCGGTAGCAAAATTCAATGTGCTGAATGATTGCAAAAAGCCGTTCGAGAAAGTATTTACAGACAAGTCTATCGGTGCTGATGAATGGTTGTGGGATTTTGGAGACGGCAACACTTCCACAGTGCAAAGCCCCGTGCATGTATTTGCAGCCGGCGGGTTGTACATTGTTACACTCAAAGTGATAAACCATACTTATGGATGCGACTTCAGTACCAGCAAGCAAGTACAGGTTGTAAGTGCTAAAGCCCAATTTTCTGCATCAGACACAGCAGTGTGTAAAGGCAGTACCGTAAACTTTACCACAGGTCTTTCCGTGTCGGACATCAATACATTTAACTGGAATTTTGGGGATGGCTCTGCATCTGCTGCCTCTGCTGCAGGGACGAATTCTATAACCCACATTTTTTCAAGAAGCGGAGTGTTTACAGTGCGGTTAATAACCATCAATAAACTTGGCTGCCCGGATACTTTGATAAAGCCTGCTTATATTACTGTAAGTGGGCCTTCGGCTAAATTCGCCGCGGCAGTTCCGGGAGCATGCTTAAATAATGCAGTGGTATTTAACGACAGTACTCTTACTGATGGCGTACATGCCATTCAGCAATGGACATGGGATTATGGAGACGGGAATACGGAAACATTAAGCACCCCCCCGTTTCAACACATTTATGATTTACCCGGTGCCTTTATCG
The DNA here is from genome assembly GCA_043787935.1 of Chitinophagaceae bacterium. GTDB lineage: Bacteria > Bacteroidota > Bacteroidia > Chitinophagales > Chitinophagaceae > Ferruginibacter. The sequence continues at coordinate 2,053 of JAYVUL010000404.1, forward strand.
TGAAGCTGAATGTTACAGACAGCAAAGGTTGTGTTGACAGTTTCAGGTTAAACAATTCATTGATCATATCAAAGCCGAAAGCTGATTTTTCTTCAGTAGATACGCTTAGTTGCCCGGGCAAGCAATTACGTTTTGTTAACCAAAGCAACGGCCCTTCCCTTACGTTTAAATGGTATTTCGGAGACAACACTACTTCTACTGATCAATCTCCTGCACATGCTTACAACCAGGACGGCATCTATTCCATAAAACTGGTAATAACAGACCTGTACGGTTGTACTGATTCAGTGATCAAAACAAACTTTATTACTATTATCAATCCCATTGCCAATTTCAATATGAGTGATTCGGCTGGCAACTGTCCTCCATTGATCATTAATTTTACCAACCTATCCGTTAACGGGATAAGTAAAAAATGGGATTTTGGAGACAGCACCTTCTCAACAGAAGCCAACCCAACCCACTTTTATAATTACCCGGGCACCTACTTTGTAACCTTAACAGTTACAGGCCTGGGAGGTTGCCTGAGTACCCATCAAAGGACAGTGGTGATTAAGGGGCCGGAAGGTCGCTTTACCTACAATCCATTAAGCGGATGTAATCCTGTTAATGTAAATTTCACGGCATCTACCAACGGGCGAAGTTCTTTTGTATGGGATTTTAATGATGGCAGTATTTTAAGCGGCTCCGATTCTGTGGTTACTCATTCTTATTCCTACCCGGGAAAGTATGTTCCAAAAATGATCCTGATTGACCAGGCAGGGTGCCAGGTACCCATTCCCGGACGGGATACCGTTGTGGTAAGTGGCATCAGCGTCCGTTACAGCTTCAGCAATAAGCTACTCTGTGATTCTGGTATCATAGCTTTCAGTGACTCCTCCACCGTAACCAATGATATCATCAGCAGCTACGCGTGGAGTTTTGGGGAGGGTGCCGGGGCCACAGGACCGAACCCCGTACACCAATATGCTTCAACAGGTATTTTTTACCCTTCCCTTATTGTTACCACTCAAAAAGGATGTACGGACACGTTACTGTCTTCCTTACCGGTAAAAATTGTAGCCTCTCCTAAAATAAATATACTTTCCTCTGCAAACGGATGCACCCCGCTAACGGTTACGTTTAATAGCCAGCTATTAGTACCTGATACCTCAATCATAAGCTGGAAATGGAATTTTGCCAATGGCAATATATCCCTGGCCGGAAGCCCTGCAGTGCAGCACTATACTGTTGCAGGATTGTATACTATTATTTTAACGGGAACAAACAGCAGTGGCTGCCAGGACAGTGTAACAAAAACCATTGAATCTTTTGCCATACCCATAGTAAGTGCCGGGCCTGATGTTATCCTTTGTAAAGGAAGCAATCTCAGCCTCCAGGCAACCGGGGCCGATACTTATACCTGGAGCCCGGCTACAGGATTAAGCTGCACTAATTGTGCAAACCCGGCTACCACCACCGCCAATGACATCAACTATATTATTACAGGTACTTCCGCACAAGGTTGTATCGCTACCGATACCCTTGGCGTAAGGGTTAAGAATAAATTCGTATTCAGCTTCAGCAAGAATGACAGCCTGTGTCGCGGCCGGTCTAAAAATTTATCTGCCAGCGGTGCTTACAGTTATTCCTGGACACCCGCCAATAGCCTCAATAATGCCAGTATAAGCGACCCGGTAGCAACCCCTGATTCCTCCACCACATACAGGGTAATCGGAACGGATGATATTGGCTGCTTTAGGGATACCGGCTATGTACCTGTAATAGTAAACCCTTTACCGACAGTAGAAGCAGGGATCGACAGAACAATTAATGTGGGACAAACAACAGACCTGGTGCCTGATGTATCAGCAGATGTAACAAATGTAAACTGGCAGCCTACTACCGGGTTATTCAGGAATTTTTATCCGGGCATCACAGTAAAACCTGTTGAGAATACGGAATATACTGTAGAGGTAAAGAACAAAGGTGGCTGCATGGCAAAAGACAGGGTAACCGTTTATGTGATTTGTAATGGTTCAAATATTTTTATCCCAAATACTTTTTCACCCAATGATGATGGCACCAACGACATCTTTTATCCAAGGGGCACGGGTTTATTTAAAATAAAAAACCTCCGTATCTATAGCCGTTGGGGCGAGCTGATTTTTGAAAGAAATAATTTTGATGCCAACAACGCTGCTGATGGATGGGATGGCACCAACAAAGGCACCAAACTTAACCCTGATGTTTTTGTTTACACCTTAAATGTTGTGTGCAACAATGGAAGTGTACTTACCTATCATGGTAATGTGGCACTTGTAAAATAAAGAAGCTTTTGTTTTTATTACCTCAACTAAGCTGGCCTCCTGGTCAGCTTTTTTTTATAACTACCGGGTTGGCATAAACGAAAGTACTGCCTATGAACCCATACATTTTCCCGGGTAATTGGCTTTGGGTGGTGCTGCTGAAAAAAATAGTAAGGCCAGTGGATGTAATTGCAGGATGTTCGACACAACAATCAATTTCCAAAAAACTAAGGCAGCATTTACTGATGTTTTACAATCATATATAGGATTTACGGGCATTTTTATTAACTTAGCATACGCCCGCTATAAATGAAACTAAAAAAGGAAAATATCAATTACAATATAAAACAATATTTTTTTATAATTATCCTTTTGACGGGGAAGGCTTTATCCGGTCAGCCTGTAGCCAATTTTACTGCTGCACCGCTGTCAGGTTGTACACCCTTAACCGTAAATTTCACCGATCAGTCATCAGGCAATCCAACAACATGGAGCTGGAACCTGGGCAATGGAACGATTTCGGGGCAACGAAACCCCACTACCACTTTTTTTACTCCCGGCACCTATACCATAACGCTTACTGCAAGCAATGCAAATGGCATTAATACCATTACAAAGAACCAATATATCACCGTGTATGATAAACCAACAGTTAATTTTACAGCAAGTGATACTTCCACCTGTGTGCCCATTAATATACGCTTTCATGATTTAAGCAGTACTTCGCCGGGAAGTATCAGCAGCTGGAAATGGGATTTTGATGACGGCAGTTTTTCTACTGTTCAACATCCACAGCATTTTTACAATACACCCGGCAATTACAATATAACTTTAAAAGTTACCAATGCAGGTGGTTGCTCCAACAGCCTGACTAAACTGGCCTATATCAAAGCATCCGATGCAATAAGGGCCACTTTCAGTTTTAAACAGGGTATAAAATGTAAACCGCCGGAAACTATTTTTTTTACCAACAGCTCAGCAGGCCCTGGCATTTTAAATTTTTCGTGGGATTTTGGTGATGGGGGAACATCCACTGCCGGTGCTCCAAACCACACCTATTTAACCGGCGGCCTTTTTTCCGTGAGGCTGATCGTAAAAAATAATTCAGGCTGCAAAGACACTTTGTTTCTGCGGGATTCTGTGAAAATAAAAAATGTTCAATCAAAAATAAATGGCCCTGATACTTTATGCAGAAGCACCACCACCAATATTACCAACGGCACCATCCCCGCCCCCTTAAGTTGTTTCTGGCATATTAATGATGGTACTATTGCATTTGGCCCATCGGTAACAAAAAACTGGGATTCAGCAGGCATTTATTCAATCAAGCTGGTAAACAATTACAGCACCTGCAGTGATTCTGTTATCAAAACAATCACTGTAAGAAATTTACCTGTTGCCGATTTTTTTTGCGATGATTCCAATTCCTGTAAACCGCCGCTTACGGTTCATTTTACAGATGCCTCGGCGAATGCAGCAAGCTGGCAATGGAATTATATTGATGGCCTTGGTAATACCTCCGTTTTGCAAAATCCGGTATACAGCTTTCAGAATACGGGAAAATTTGATATTGTATTATCTATAACGGACAGCTTTGGTTGCACAGGATCCACAGTAAAGAATAAGCTCATTAATATTAGTAAGCCCGTTGCGGGTATTGATGTACGTGAGGGAGGAGGCTGCATTCCCTATTCGTTCAGCCCTGCTCCTGCAGTTACAACTGCTGATGGGGTAGCAGGTTATTTCTGGGATTTTGGAGATGGCACTACTTCAACCGGAAATTTTCCTGTAGCCACCTATACATCAACCGGTAATTATACTATAAAATTAGCGATCACCACCAATGATGGCTGCAGAGATTCTGTCACTATCGTGGATGGTGTTAAAACCGGTACCCCTCCCGTTGTGGATTTTGCTGTGGCGCCTGCTTTGCAATGCCCCGGGGCACTTATTCAATTTTCAGATTTATCTATTCCGGCAGACAGGTGGTTATGGAAATTTGGAGACAGGGATACCTCCACTTCACCCAACCCACAGCATTTTTTCTTAGATTCCGGCAGATATTCAGTAAAGCTGATAGCCTGGAACAACGGCTGCAGCGATTCCGTTACCAAACCCAGTATCATTACTATTTTACCAGGACGGTCAAGGTTCAGGCCTGTATATAACTGTTTAAATAAAAAGGAAGTATTTTTTAAAGACAGTTCGATTGTACCACAAAGCTGGCTTTGGGATTTTGGAGATGGGAATACCTCCATTTTACAAAACCCAACCCACCTGTTTGCAGGTTACCAGAATTATACGGTTTCATTAACCACTACCAGCGGAATATGCAGCCATAGAAGTACACAGGTAATAAAATTAGTCAATGAGGTACCAGACTTTATTGCTTCAAAAGATTCAATGTGTAAATCAGACTCTGCATTTTTTTACCTGGCAAATTTAAATAAAGCAAACATCAAAGGATACATTTGGGATTATGGCGATGGCACCACAGACACAACCAGTACAGACAGCAGTCACCATAAATATACATTGCCCGGAAGATACACGGTTAAACTTACAGCCACGGATATACATGGCTGCAGTGAAACGACCATTAAACCCAAGTTTATTCATGTGTTTGGCCCCAGGGCCGGCTATACGATCACAGCAGCAGGCGGCTGCCTTAACCAGGCAGTAAATTTTACTGATACCTCTTCAACTGTAAGCGGCCATAACAATATTGCACAATGGAGCTGGAATTTTGGTGACGGGCAGTCGCAAACATTTGGCACCCCACCACCCCTGCCCGTAAAGCATATCTACACCGGCACAGGAAATTATTATCCTTTTTTAAAAATTATTGATTCCCTGGGATGCAGCGACAGTATATCCTATCCGAATCCAATAACTATTTATCAACCTGTTGCCAATTTTTATTCTCCCAATTACAATACCTGCGCCCGTGATACGGTAGTTTTCCGTAACCCATCTACAGGCAGCGGTTTAACTTATTTATGGACTTTTGGAGATGGCACTTCTTCAACTGTTGCCCTACCGGTGAAGCAGTACCTAACTAACGGCGATTACACAGTAAGGCTGATGGTTACTGATGCATCAGGCTGTAAAGATTCCCTGGAAAAAATAAATTACATAAGAGTGAAGGATGTACAGGCTTTTTTCACTGTAAGTGATTCAACGGGCAACTGCACCCCATTCCAGGTAAATTTTACCAACAGTTCTGTTAATGGGCTATCGCAAAAATGGGATTTTGGCGATGGCGGTTTTTCCACTGCAGCAAACCCTGTTTATTACTACACGGTACCGGGCATTTATGATGCAAAATTAACTTTGAAAAGATCTAATAATTGTATCAGTACCTATTCAAGGAAAATATGGGTAAAAGCGCCGGTGGCTCATTTAACATATTCCCCATTAACAGGGTGTTCCCCTTTACAGGTAACTTTTCATGTGGAAACACAGGATAGCTTAACCTACCTGTGGGACTTAAATGATGGCACCTCTTTTCTTTCAACTGATACCACTATCACACATAACTATTTGTTGCCTGGCAGTTTTTTACCAAAAGTGGTTTTGCAGGATGCTGCCGGCTGTGCCGTGCCGTTGATAGGGAAAGACAGCATCAGGCTATACAGCAGCAAGGTAAATTTTGGTGCCAGTAATACTGTGCTCTGTGATAATGGTTCGGTTACTTTTTCCGACTCCACCATTTCGGGCAGTGCCGTTGCCGGCTACAGGTGGGATTTTGGTGATGGCAGCAATTCTATTTTACAAAATCCACTTCATCTTTACCCCAATTTGGGACTGTATACCATAAAGCTTTTTATTACTACCGTATACGGATGCAAAGACAGTATTGTAAAAAATAATTTTATAAAAGTAATCAGAAAGCCAGCCATCAGTATTACCGGAGCCACCAGCTATTGCGGGCCATCGGCTATATTACTGCAGGGAAATTTGCT
>JAYVUL010000405.1:0-10416 GCA_043787935.1 Chitinophagaceae bacterium
GTCAGCAGGCAACAGGGAATTGTTTGTAAAATACTCAGGTATCCGGATAACTGTAGGAACTTCTATGGGGTTAAGTTCTTTGGGGGATGCCTATTTAAATTTTGGCGTATTCGGGGGCTGTGTCTTTATGTTTTTCCTTGGATTGATGTATGGAGAAATCCTGAATATTTTTCACAACAAAAGCAAAATTTATCCTGTATTGATATTATTTACTGCACTTGTATTTTATTACCCCATAAGGCCGGACTGTGAATTACAAACCATCCTTGGACACCTATTCAAGTCCTGTTTCTTATTGTTTGTAATGATTATGCTTTTTAAAAGAACTTTTCGTGTGGAAACTTAACAACAAAGGCCATACTGATTTTTTCTGCAACAACAAGCCGATATAGCCTTTCTTCAATTTAACCTTTTAATGTTTAATAAGCGTTTTTTAATATACCTGTTCAAGTTTATTCTCACCTTCTGTGTGCTATATTATGGCACTATTGCTTTTATAGGTATTTCGTCTCCGGGTGGTTATTATATTGCCTTTGCAGACCACTATCTTAATTATGTGGCCGGGATGCGATACCTGCTGATGCATAGTTCAAAAGCTGCACTGGGATTGATGGGGTACCACATTTACCTGAAGGATGCGTACACCATTACTTTACAAAATGGCAGTGGTGTGCATATTGGATATGATTGCATTGGCTATGGAGTAATATTTTTTTGGATAGCCTTTATTTATGCCAACCAGGTGCCACTAAAAAAAAAGATAAGATGGTGGTTTGCCGGGGTAGCGGTAATCTGGATAGTGAATGTAACCCGTATTTCAGTGTTGCTGCTTTCTGTTAATTACAAATGGGCTTCGCCATTCAACCTGGATAACCACACCTGGTTTAATATTGCAGCTTACGCTGTAATTTTTACCATGATCTACCTGTTTGATCAATCGGAAAAAATAGCCGGGGTTGCCCCGCCAAAAAAGTAAAAGCAACAGGGTGAACGAAAAAAAAAAGATACTGATATTAATAGACTGGTTTTTGCCCGGATACAAAGCGGGTGGCCCTATTCAGTCATGTGTAAATATGTGCAGGGCATTGAAAGATAAATATGATGTGTATGTGCTTACAACCGATACCGATCATGGGAGCATGCAGCCTTATGAAAATATTGAAAGTAATACATGGATAGCTGATCCCGTTGCAGGGGCAAAAGTTTTTTATGCTGAAAAAAAAACACTCGCCACCCGGCAGGTTAAATCAATTTTAAATGAGGTGAACCCTGATTATGTTTACCTTAACCTTTTATTTTCCCCATGGTATGTAATCTATCCTTTATGGTTAAAATGCACCGGCAGACTGCGGGCAAAAGTGATGATTGGTCCCAGGGGCTGTTTATATGAAAGTGCATTGTCTTTAAAATGGCAAAAGAAAAAAGCAGCGCTGTTTTTGTACCGGATGATGGGTGTTACCAGTAAAGTAACCTTCCATGCAACCAACGAAAGGGAAAACAAAGCGATACAAAAATATTTTCCCGGTGCTTCAGTTGTTGTTGCCAATAACCTGCCAAACCTGGTTCAGCCTGCATTCAGCTCCATTAATAAAGAGGTGGGCAGTATCCGCTGTATTTTTATTGCCAGGATAGTGCCGATCAAAAATTTATTGTTTTTGCTTGACGCTCTAGAGGGTATTAAAGCAGATACCGAACTTATTATAGCCGGACCGGCAGAAGATGAATTATACTGGGAGCAGTGTAAACAAAAGATTGAACAATTGCCAGCGAATATCCGGTGCCGTTATATTGGCTCCCGGCAAAACGATGAAATGATGCAGCTTATCCGGCAGCAGCATTTGTTTGTGTTACCTACAACAGGTGAAAATTTCGGTCACGCCATTTTTGAGGCCCTTCTGGCAGGCAGGCCTGTTTTGATCAGCGACCAAACTCCCTGGTTGCAGCTTGAACAGCAGCAGGCAGGCTGGGATCTGCCATTGAATTCAAAAGAAGAATTTGCTAAAATTATAACAGTGGTTGCCGGTTTTGACCAGGCTACATTTGACAGCCATGCAAAAAATGCCTGGCTGTTTGCCAATAAATTTATTAATACACCCCTTCTAACCCAGGGCTATTTTCAAATGTTTTCATGAGTAACTTAAAAAAGGTAGATAACGCCGCTTTTAAAACCACTGTCAATATAGGGGCCTCAAAAAGCAAACAGGTGCTCTGGTACCTGGTAAATATTGTTTTTTTTAAAAACCCTTTGATGGCAAGCAGCGCCGTTAAAGTGAAATTACTGCGCTTGTTTGGTGGTAGAGTGGGAAAAGGAGTGGTGTTAAAACCATCGATAAATATTAAATACCCCTGGAAACTAGTCATTGGCGATCAAACCTGGATTGGCGAAAAGGTGTGGGTAGATAATCTTGCCGAGGTTATCATAGGTAATAATGCCTGCATTTCACAAGGGGCTTATTTATTAACGGGAAACCACAATTACAAAAAAACAAGTTTTGACCTGGTAGTTGGCAGCATCACAATTGAAGATGGGGTATGGATAGGAGCAAAATCAGTGGTGTGCCCGGGAATTGTCTGTTACAGCCATTCAGTATTATCTGTACAATCAGTGGCAAGTAATGATCTGGAGGCATGGGGTATTTACCGGGGCAACCCGGCAATAAAAACAGGCGTAAGGGTTATTACCTGACTTAACATTTTTTCAATGATTTTATTTCTGAAATCCATTTTCATATATTACCAATCTACTGTTTACTTCACCATCCGTTCATTTACAATTACATTGTAATCTGGTTTTTTAATATTAAAACTAAAGCTTTACCAAACTATTAGCCAAACCTTCCTTACCGTGCAAGAAACAAACTTTTGATCTTCTATTTCTAAGTACTCCTTCCTAACCAAGAGTCAGGCATTCTACTCTTCACTCTCTCCTTTTTTAACAACATCCCAATCTTAGTTTTTCAAATCTATTTCAGCAGTAGTTTTATCCTTAACAATATTTTCGTTGATTTTGCTCAACCAGTAACTGGTAAAGGTATTTTTACTGTAATCTCATAAAAAGGCCAGATGGCACCATGATTATTTTGCGATAACGATAAAAGACTATACTACTGATAGGGAAAAAAATGTTATTTTGCCACTCATTACACCAGCGTATTTCCAGCAATTATGAAAGTAACCATTATAACAGTAACATTTAATTCTGCAAAATTTTTAAGGGATTGTATTGATTCTGTTGTAAACCAGTCTTACCAAAATATTGAGCATATATTGATTGATGCAGCTTCTACTGATGGCACCATTGACATCATCAAAGAATACGAGCATAAAATAGCCAGGTGGGTAACGGAAAAAGATAATGGTATGTACGATGCCATCAATAAGGGCATGAACATGGCCACGGGTGATGTGATCGGTATATTAAACAGCGATGATATGCTGGCTTCAAAGGATGTTATAGACTCCATTGTTAAGTGTTTTGAAGAAAATAAAGTTGACTCATTGTATGGAGACCTTGTTTATGTAGACCAGCAAAACACAAAGAAAGTGATCCGTTACTGGAAGGGATTTTCTTATAAACGGTACCGGTTTACTTATGGATGGATGCCAGCTCATCCTACATTTTATTTTCGCAGGGATTTGCTCCACGAACTGGGCGGCTATGAATCACATTATTTTACAGCGGCGGATTATGAGTTCATGGCAAGGTACCTTTACCGGTACAGGATCAGCTCAATATACCTGCCAATGCTGATTGTAAAGATGAGGGTGGGAGGGCAAAGCAACAGAAATATCAGCAGCAGGCTCAGGGCCAACAGGAGGGATTACCTGGCAATGAAAATAAATAATATACCCTTTCCGCATATTGCTTCCATTTTAAAACCGCTTATTAAATTACGTCAGTATTATTATACACTATTTAAAAAAGTGGCAGATTAACCTGGATATTTCCAATGTAAATTTTTCCCCCGCAAATGTTTAATTTTTTTAAAAAGAAAATCAATATTGAAGAAACTGCCGGCTGGCTGTTGCCTTTTACCACAGATATTCACTCTCATATTTTACCGGGCATAGATGATGGTTCACCTGATATTGATACCTCTTTACGCCTGGTAAAAGGAATATATGATTTGGGAATACGTAAAACAATAGCCACTCCTCATATCATTGCAGATTTATACCGGAATACACCAGCTACCATCAATGCGGCATTAGAAAAATTAAAAACAGCTGTTGAAAAAGAAGCCATCGGAATTGAAATATCAGCAGCAGCTGAATATATGCTGGATGATTATTTTATTAAACTCTTACGGTCTGGGGATGGATTATTGACTTTACATAAAAATATTGTTTTAACTGAGCAATCATACGCAACACCCACCTCAAATCTCAATGAAATCTCCTTTGAGCTGATGTCTGCCGGCTACCGGCCAATAATGGCGCACCCGGAACGATATCCTTTTTATCACGGTAATTATGATGAATATAACCGGCTCAAGGATATGGGCTTTTTATTGCAGGTAAACCTTTTGTCCCTGACTGGTTATTATGGCAAGCCTGTTACAAAAGCAGCAAAATATATTTTTGAAAATGGGCTTGCAGATTTAGTTGGCAGCGATATGCACCATGAACGACACCTGGCCATGATGCAAAATCCGGACAACATCAGGCTATTTACTGAATACCTGTCTGCCAGGAACTACAATGACCTTTCAGTATTTTAAAACTTAATTTGTAACTGCCCTCATTAGCTATTCGCAGTATTTGGCAACCCACCGTCTTTTATTTCCCGTTTCATGCTAATTTTTCTGCAAGGCATCAGGAATTGCCTTACTGTGCTTATCAGGCAATAAATAATCTGTTTTTGCAATTATTTGAGGATAAACCGTTAGCTTTGCAACAGTTCACTACGCAACTATTGATATATGATCTGTAATGAAATGCCCGATACATTAGGATTTATGATTGTTCATACCGGTAAATTGTTGCTAAAAACCATCAACGTTACCTTTTCCGGTATCAGCAAAGAAATAACTTTTGAGCAGATGGGAGTGCTCTATTTTATTTCCCGGAATGCAGGGAAAAAAGATATGATACAACAGGATATTGCAGAGATTATGGATAAAAATAAATCAGCGGTATTGCGTTCAATAGATATCCTGGAGCAGAAAGGCTTTGTAAAGAGGGTGCCTTCACCGGGAGACAGGCGAAAGAATGTGATAGCGCTTACCGAGACAGGTAAAAAGGTAATTGATACCATGCATGAATTTTTCCTGGGGCAGGATGTAGTGCTAAAAGATGGGATCACAGAAAAGGAACTGGAAACTTGTATGAAGGTTCTTTCAAGGATTCAGCAAAAATGCAGAACTTCCGACAATATATTTGCTCATTCGGTTGATTAATAATCTTTCCCCTATAGATAACATTTTGATAACTTTTACTTACATTTAAATTTATTTACCAAACACTAAAACGAAAAGATGATCAACAACGCATTGAAGAAGAAAATTGATGCTTTCAAAACTGTAGATCTTTTAAAGGAAGCTGATATCTATCCATTTTTCAGGCCATTACAGTCTGATCAGGATACTGAAGTAATTATAGGGTCTAAACGTATCTTAATGTTTGGGTCAAACAGTTACCTTGGGTTAACAACCCACCCTCAGGTAAAAGATGCTGCTAAAAAAGCTATAGATAAATATGGCAGTGGTTGTGCAGGTTCAAGGTTTTTGAATGGCACACTCGATCTTCATATTGAACTGGAAGAGGCACTGGCGCAATTTGTAGGAAAAGAAGCGGCCCTTGTTTTTAGTACCGGGTACCAGGTAAACCTCGGAGTGATTTCAGCGCTGGCGGGCAGAAATGATTACTTATTTTTAGATGAATGGAATCATGCCTGCATCATTGATGGCGCAAGGCTTTCCTTTTCTAAAATGTATAAATATGCCCATTCGGACATGGCGCATCTGGAAAAATTATTGTCACAGGCTCCCATAGATGCATTTAAATTGATCGCTACAGATGGCGTATTCAGCATGGAAGGCGATATAGCCAAACTGGATGAAATAACAACTCTCGCCAAAAAGTACAATGCAACAGTATTTGTGGATGATGCGCATTCATTGGGTGTCTTTGGACCTGCAGGGCAGGGTACTGCAGCCCATTATAATATTACCCATAAAGTAGATCTAATAATGGGTACATTCAGTAAATCACTTGCCTCTATTGGTGGATTCATTGCTGCCGACAAAAAAGTGGTAGAATATTTAAAACACCATGCCCGTTCCTTAATGTTTAGTGCAAGTATTTCTCCTGCTGCCGCCGCAAGTGCTTTAGCAGCATTAAATGTGTTGCAAAATGAGCCCGAAAGAATAGAAAAGCTGTGGCAAAATACAAATTACACGCTGGAGTCTTTTAAAGCGGCGGGTTTTGATGTAGGCCCAACAGAATCGCCCATTATTCCTATTTATGTCAGGGATAATGAAAAAACATTCCTCATGGCCAAGATGCTGATGGATGAAGGTGTTTTTGTAAACCCCGTAGTGTCTCCGGCAGTTAGCAGTGAATCTTCCATGATCAGGTTTTCTTTAATGGCAACACACTCCTTTAAACAAATTGATTATGCGGTAGAAAAATTAAAGAAGGTAGCTTATAAACTAAAGATACCTCAGTTAACTATTGAAAAAGATACCATCAAAGTATGACCCAAATAATACAGGTGTTGTCAAAAAAGGAGTTGGCTGCATTCATTGATTTTCCACACGAGTTATATAAAGGTGATCCTAACTATGTGCCTGAGCTGCACATTGCTCAAAGGGATTTGTTGTCACCAGGCAAACATCCTTTTCACGACCATTCGGTGGTGCAGCTTTTTATGGCTTATGATAAGAATAAAATTACCGGCAGGATAGCGGCGATTTATAATAACAACCACAATAGTTTTAAAAATGCCAAAGATGGTTTTTTTGGTTTTTTTGATTTGATAGATGATCAGCAAACCGCAAATTTATTACTGGATGAAGCGGCCAAATGGTTAAAAGAAAAAGGTGCTGATACCATGGTGGGGCCTGTCAATCCTTCAACCAATGAACCTTGTGGGCTTTTGGTAGATGGATTTGATTCACCGCCGGTAGCAATGATGACATACAATAAACCTTATTATGCCGCCTTGTTAACTGCCGCCGGGTTCAATAAAAAATTTGATTTACTGGCATATAATTTACCAACAGCAACAGTTGATAAACGTACCCTTCTTTTGAAAGAAACCCTGTTGAGGAGGCTGGCAAATAATGGCATAACGATTCGCCCGATCAACATGAAAGACTTTAAGAATGAAGTGGAAAGGCTGCTGGAAGTGTATAATGCGGCATGGGCAGAAAACACCGGCTTTGTACCCATGACGGAAAAGGAATTCAGGTACCTTGCCAAAGATTTAAAAATGATTTTGGACAAAGATTTTTGTTTGCTGGCAGAACATAATGGTAAAGTAATAGGTTTTTCGCTGGCAATACCCGATGTTAACCAGGTACTCATTAAAATAAAAAGGGGAAGGTTGTTTCCTACCGGTATTTTTAAATTATTACTGGGCTTAAAAAAAATAGATTATGTAAGGGTGCTGGCACTGGGCGTGGTGGAAGGGTACCGGCGGGCAGGAATAGAAGCTTGTTTTTATGCCGACATCATAGAAAAGGCAGCTGCAAAGAAATTAAGAGGCGGAGAGGCATCATGGATTTTAGAAAACAATGAACTGATGAATAACGGCCTGAAGAAATTAAATGCTACGGTGTATAAGCGGTATAGGATTTACGACAAAGCATTATGACACAGAAAGTATTGATAACAGGGGCAAGTGGTTTTCTGGGGTATCATCTGATCAATGCGGCAATTGAAAATGGCCTGGAGGTATATGCTGCTATACGAAAGAACAGCAATATTAAACATCTGCAGGATTTACCCATCAAATACGTTATGCCTGATTATGGTAACGCGGAAGGGTTAACAAATTTATTTTCTGAATACAAATTTGATTTTGTAATACATGCTGCAGGAACCACCAAAGCCAATACAGCACAGGAGTATGATTTGATCAATAATACCTATACCCATAACCTGGCACTGGCGGCTGAAAAAAATAAAGGCCTGGTTAAGCGGTTTGTTTTTATAAGCAGCCTGGCAGCTATAGGGCCCTTAAATAATCCAACTGAAAAAATAAACGAAGCCACCGGCCCCAATCCCGTTACCGCTTATGGAAAAAGTAAATTAAACGCTGAAAAGAACCTGGAAAATATAGATATTCCCGTAACCATACTGAGGCCAACGGCCATATATGGTCCAAGGGAAAAGGATATTTTTATCCTTACTCAATATGTAAACAAAGGCTTTGAACCCTATATAGGAAAGGATGCTCAAAAATTAAGTTTTGTGTATTCAAAAGATGTGGCAGCACTGGCGGTAAAAATACTAAGCCTGGATAAGGCTAACGGAGCATATAACATTACAGATGGAAATGAATACAGCAGGTATGATTATGCTGATATTGTAAAAAATATTTTAGGAAAAAAAGCGCTGAGAATACACCTGCCCGTTACAATGGTTAAAACCATTTTGTTTGTGGTGGAAAAAATAAGCAGGGCTTTAAATAAAGTACCAGCAGTAAGCAACGAAAAATTGGGTGAACTGATGGCATCGAATTGGATTTGTGATATCAGTAAAGCAAAGAGAGAACTGGATTTTACGCCTGGTTATGATTTGCAGCAGGGACTTAAAGAGTCAATTGACTGGTATAAAACCAATAACTGGTTAAAATAAAAAAGTGTAATAGTAAACAACCATAAAATTTTTAATAAAAAGGATAATAACATGGAACAAAAAGTAAAACCAGCCGAAGGAAAACTTGGTATATTAATACCAGGTTTGGGTGCAGTAGCCACCACTTTTATTGCAGGGGTGGAAGCAGTAAAAAAAGGAATAGCTCAACCAATAGGATCGCTGACACAAATGGGTAATATCCGCATTGGAAAAAGAACTGAAAACCGTAATCCTAAAATAAACGAGTTTGTTTCCCTGGCTGGTTTAAACGACATCGTTTTTGGTGGATGGGATATTTATGAAGACAATGTATTTGAAGCAGCCATCAATGCCAAAGTACTGGAACCCGTATTATTACACGCCATCAAAGCAGAATTGGAGGCCATCAAACCAATGAAAGCCGTTTTTGACAAATCTTATGTGGCCAACCTGGATGGGAAAAATGTAAAGCAGGCAGCTACCAGGTACGACCTGGCAATGGAGTTGATTGATGACATTGAAAATTTTAAAATTACCAATGGATGCAACAGGGTGGTTATCGTTTGGTGCGGCAGTACAGAAAAATACATTGAAGTATCAGATGTACACAATACGATTGCAGCTTTTGAAAATGGCCTGAAAAATAATGATGACCGAATTGCACCAAGTATGATTTATGCCTATGCAGCTATCAAGTCAGGTATACCCTTTGCCAACGGGGCCCCTAACTTAACCTGTGATATTCCTGCATTGCTCGACCTTGCCAGGGAAACCAAAACACCAATTGGGGGTAAGGATTTTAAAACAGGGCAAACCCTGATGAAAACAATTATTGCCCCGGGCCTTCATGCAAGGGCATTGGGCGTAAGGGGTTGGTTCTCTACCAACATTCTTGGCAACAGGGATGGGTATGTATTGGATAACCCCGAAAATTTCAAAACCAAGGAGGTTTCTAAACTGAGTGTGCTGGATGAAATTTTTAAACCGGAACTTAACCCGGAATTATATGGCGAACTGTATCATAAAGTCAGGATCAACTATTACCCTCCTCACGGGGATAATAAAGAAAGCTGGGACAACATAGATATTTTTGGCTGGCTGGGTTACTCCATGCAGATAAAAATAAATTTTTTGTGCAGGGACTCTATCCTGGCCGCACCGATCGTACTTGACCTTGCTTTGTTCCTTGATTTGGCAAAAAGATCAGAGATGAGCGGGATACAGGAGTGGTTGTCATTCTACTTTAAGTCGCCGCAAACCCTGCCAGGACTGGCTCCTGAGCATGATATATTCAAGCAATTGATCAAATTACAAAATACCCTTCGCCATATTATGGGGGAAGATCTGATAACGCATCTTGGTTTGGATTATTACCAGGAATTGGTGGAGGCATTATGATCCGCCTGCATACAGCAATAGCATCTGTTGCAGGTGTGGGATATGTAAAAGGAGGCGGAACTATTGCTGCAGTTATTTACTGTATCATCTGGTTTTTGTTGCCTGCGGGATATAGTAATTCTTTTTTGCAGGTGGCCGTTGGCCTGGTTATTATTGTTTTGGGTATATGGAGCTCAAACAAAGTGGATGCCATTTGGGGAAAAGACAGCAGCAGGGTGGTGATAGATGAAGTGG
>JAYVUL010000406.1:0-8133 GCA_043787935.1 Chitinophagaceae bacterium
TTGCCTCCCTCTAAATGAAGGTTCAGTGTCCGGTAGCCGGAGGTGAGTGAACCCTTCAGTATTTTTCCATCTTTGTTAACATCAGTGATGTAACTGGCAGCCCTGCCTGCAGATGAAATGGCATACTTTCTGCGAATGATTTTGTGGCCGCTGATTTTAAGCGGCTTCCACACTTCGCTTGTGATTTTGGTAACCATAAAATGTGAGTTTAGTAATCAGGATAAAAAAATAAAGGCCGTATTTAAAAATACTGCCCGGCAGCATCAACTATAAATATAAAAATTATTTTTTCTAAACAGGTAATAATTTTAAAAAATCTTCTTCGCTGATGATTTTTATCGAGGTTATTTTTTTAGCTTTTTCAAATTTACTGCCTGCATCTTCGCCTACCACAAGGTAATTCAGCTTGCTGCTGACACTGGTTACAATCTTGCCGCCATTCTTCTCTACCAGTTCTTCCGCCTCACTTCTCTTTAAGGTATTAAGCGTGCCGGTGAATAAGAATGTTTGCCCCGAAAGGCGGTCGTTTGCGGCTACCTGCTTTTTTTGATTAACCATGGAAACACCCAGCTGTTCCAGCTTTTCAAGCATCTGTACATTGGCAGCATCATGAAAAAACCGGTAGATGCTGCTGGCAACCTTGATGCCCACATCTTCCAGTTGCTGCAATTGCTCTTCGGTATAGTCTCTAAAATCGAGCACATGATCCACAGCATTGGACAAAGTTTTGGCGGTGGTTTCTCCCACATAACGGATACCCAAACCATAAATGAGCCGGTGCAATGGCTGGCTTTTAGACAATTGGATGGCCGCCTCTAAATTATCAATGGATTTTTTCCCAAAACCCTCCATTTTGCTGATGGCCTCAAAATTCAGCGTGTAAATGCCCGGTACATCTTTCAATAAACCTTCGGCAAAGAATTTTCTCACATTGGCCTCTCCAAAGCTCTTTATATCCATCGCATCTTTACTTACAAAGTGTATGATCCTCTCCACCACCTGTGCCTCACAATTGATATTGATGCATCGCCAAACGGCTTCTTCTGCCGTTTTAAATAATTGATGATGACAAACAGGGCATTCAACGGGAAACTGTATCGCTCTTTCATCTCCTTTTCTTACTTCAGTAAATGATTTTACAATTTGTGGTATCACGTCGCCACTGCGTTCTATTAAGATGGTATCGCCCAGCAGCAGGTTTTTTTCTTTGATGTATTCTTCATTGTGAATGGAGATACTTGTTACCGTTACTCCGCCTACCTGTACCGGTTCTATCTTCGCTACCGGGGTCACGGCGCCTGTTCTGCCCACCTGGAATTCTACGCCTGTCAATTTACTGGTAGCTTGTCTTGCTTTAAACTTATACGCAATGGCCCAGCGTGGATGATGGCTTGTCATGCCAAGCCCATCCTGTAAAGACAAACTGTTTACTTTTATCACCATCCCGTCTATTTCGTAAGGAAGGGTGTCCCTTCCGGTTTCGAATTCATGAATATGTTCTATCACCTTATCAATTCCTTTAACTACCACCATTTCTTTTTTGGGGCTCCTGAATCCAAGTTCCCATAACATCTCCAACATGCCACTGTGCGTATCGGGTGTTTGCTTTTTACCGTTTGTTGACGCGGACTTATTTTCTGTTGCATTTTTTTCACCTACAAGGTAGCTTACGTGATATAAAAACGCTTCCAGGTTTCTTTTTCCAACTTCTGCAGTATCTTTTATCCGAAGGGAGCCGGCAGCAGCATTCCTGGGATTAGCCAATGGCGGAATACCTTCTTCTATCAGCTTTTGATTGTAGGCTTTAAAATTATTTTTATTGATCAATACTTCTCCCCTTATTTCTATCTGTTCAATTCCATAGCGGCTGAATTTTGCTGAGAGGGGTACCGATCTTATTTTTTTTGTGTTGGTGGTGATCTCGTCACCGGTTACGCCATCGCCTCTTGTAGCTGCCCTTGTGAGCAGGTCATTTTCATAAACGAGTGAAATGCTGGCCCCGTCAAACTTTGGCTCAATGCAATATTCTACCACTTCCAATGAGGAAAGTTCCCTTGCCTTCCTGTCCCAGTCCAGCAGGTCCTCTGCATTGTAACTGTTTTCAAGCGACAGCATCGGAACCAGGTGTTCTACCTTGGGAAAATCTTTTACCAATCCGGGGCCTACCCTTTGTGTGGGGGAATCGGCTGTGATCAAACCAGGATTTTCTTTTTCCGTCTTTTCCAACAGCTTATACAAGGAGTCGTATTCAAAATCGCTGATAAGGGGATCGTTTTGTACATAATACCGGTATTCGTGAAACCGCAGAATATCCCTGATGTGGCTGATATGGCTTATCGCCATTTCAGCGCAATCAGGAGTGTGCAAAGTGGTTAGCCACTCTTTTGTCAGTTGCTGCAGATCTTTGGTTTGTTCTTGGTTATACATGTTGATTTTGAATTGGCCCAAAGTTAAAAATTAAGAAATCAGTATCAGCAGTATTTTACCGAAATAAACAGGGGCTCATTTTTCTGATAGCGCTTTACCCTTTAACCTGCCGGCAAAATCCCGCTTACCTTTTCTTTTATTAGTAAAATTTTGTTTGTTCTCATGCCCACATTAATAAATCATCCATAGAAGATAGTGAATGCAACAGGAGTATTGCCTATTCAAAATGCCCCGCAGGTAAAGGAAACGTTATGGTCATGGCTATCCGGGCAACCAATGCAGTGCGCCAGGTAAAGGCTATACAAATAAAACGGCAGCGTGAGTTTTTGGCTACCCTTGTCAAACCCAAAAGGATTTTTGGCAAAAATTTTCTAAAAATACTTTGCCATATGGCACAATGTGTTTAATTTACACATTAAATTGTTTGCCAAATGAAGAATTTCCTGCTCGCAGCAGCCATTTTATTGCTGCATAATCTGGTTAATGCCCAATTGCTTACCTGGACGCCACAGTTTCCTAACGATAATTCTACCATCACCATTACAGTAGATGCCACCAAAGGCAACCAGGGACTATTAGGTTTTACAGGTGCTGTTTATATGCATTTGGGAGTTATCACTAATCTTAGCACCAGCACCACCAACTGGCGTTATGTTCCTACCACCTGGGCAACTACTACCGCCCCGGTAGCAACTTCATTAGGCAACAATAAATGGTCTTTCACCATTACTAATCCAAGAGCGTATTTTAATTCTGCCGCCGGTGGGGTGCCTTCAAATGAAACGATCTTCAGGATAGCACTACTGTTCAGGGATGGAGCAGGAACCAAAGTACAAAAAAATACAGACGGCAGCGACATGTATGTGCCAATTTATCCGGCAGGAACAAACACTATCCGGTTTACCACGCCCCCCATTTTACCTACTTTTAGCAAGCAGAATGAATCGATAACTGCTACCATTAACCAGTCTGTACCGGTTACTGCCCTGGCCTCAACAAGTGCCGGCACATTAAAATTATACTTTAACGGCACACAGATCAGCGGTCCTTTATCTAATACGAATACGATTACCGGAAACCCTGTTGTTACTTCAACGGGTAACCAGCAGGTAGTTTCAGAGCTGGTGGTATCGGGTGTCAGTTATTATGATACCATACAATTTTATGTTGCTCCTATCAATACTATTCTGGCTTTGCCGGCAGGGGTTAAGGAAGGCATCAATTATGGCAGCGGCTGCGATTCTGTGACATTGGTATTATATGCCCCAAATAAGCAAAACGTTGTGGTATTGGGGGATTTCCCCAATTGTAAATGGGTGCCGCAAACGCCATTTCAAATGAATAAAACGCCCGATGGCAACTATTACTGGTTAACCATCAAGGGCCTGGTTCCGGGAACAGAGTACTCCTTTCAGTACCTGGTGGATAATTCAATTTATATTGCGGACCCCTATGCTGAAAAAATACTTGACCCCTGGAATGATCAGTATATACCTGCTTCAACTTACCCCAACCTTAAAGCGATACCAACAGACCCTAATTTTTCCGCAGGGAAAAACGGTTATGTAAGTACGTTACAAACCTGTGCGCCGGCATACAATTGGAAAGTAACCAACTTTATAAAGCCTGATAAGCGCAACCTGGTAGTGTATGAATTACTCGTCAGGGATTTTGTGGATACCGGCAATTATCAAAAGCTCATTGATACCATCAGCTATTTTAAGCGGCTCGGGATTAATGCCATTGAACTGATGCCGGTGAATGAATTTAGCGGGAATGAAAGCTGGGGCTACAACCCTACATTTTATTGCGCCCTGGATAAAGCTTACGGAACCAAAGATAAATTCAAAGAATTTGTCGACCTCTGCCACCAAAACGGGATTGCGGTTATTTTGGATGTAGTATATAACCATCTCGATGCATTCAATGCACCACAGGGGAGATTGTATTGGGATGCTGCCAACAGCAGACCGGCAGCCAATAGCCCCTGGCTTAACCCTACTGCACCGCATCCTTACGGGGTGTTTGAAGACCTTAACCATACCTCCGCTGCTACCCAGTATTTAGTAAAAAGAGCAATAGAATACTGGATAAAAGAATATAAAGTGGATGGGTACCGTTTTGACCTGGCCAAAGGATTTACACAAACACAATCTACCGGCGCTACAATAGAGAACTTTGATGGCAGCCGGGTAGCTAACCTTTACCGTTATTACGATTATATTGTACCGCTATATCCAAACACTTATATGATCCTGGAATTTCTTGCCGCCGGTACCCGCATGGAAGAGCAGTTTTATGCCGGGCATGGGTTTTTGTTATGGAGTAAAAATACTGATGCTTATACAACGGCTACCAAAGGGTTTGGAAGCGGATCAGATTTTTCTAAAATCATGTATAACAGCAGCCAGGCAGCCTTTAGTACCCCTGCGGCAATGGGATATATGGAAAGCCATGATGAGGAAAGGCTAATGTATAAATGCCTGCAGGAGGGGAATTCATCAGGTGGGTATAATGTAAAGAATTTGGCTACCGCCCTCAGGCAACAGGCAGCAGCAGCATCCGTCTTTCTTACCACTCCCGGCCCCAAAATGATTTGGCAGTTTGGAGAAAGAGGCTACGATATATCTATTGGTTTCGGCGGATCCAATGTTTCAAACAAGCCTCCACATTGGGAATATATGTCTGATCCTGAACGCTTGAAATTATGGGATGTCTATTCTAAACTGGCCAACCTGAGGGTTTCCAATGCAGACCTGTTTAACAGCTCGAATTTCAATTATGATTTTTATGATAACAATGGTTTGTTCAAACGCTACCAGATAACGGATAATGCTGCCAATGGGCTTAAAATAAATGTAGTGGCCAATTTGGATGTGGTGGCACAAACCAGGTCTGTAGGATTTCAGGCTACAGGCAACTGGTACAATTATATAGGTAATGGCACCGGTTCCGGCCTTAACGGGGCAACCAATAATGCCTTTACGCTTTCAACAAACAACCAGACCATTACCCTTCAGCCGGGAGAGTATCATGTTTACCTTTATCACCCGGCTACGGTATACATGTTTAATGGAAGTGGCAACTGGAATGATGCCGCCAACTGGACTTATAATACTATACCGCCTGCAACATTACCAAGTGGATCAGAAATATTTATTAATCCAAGACAGGGTGGCGAGTGTTTGTTGAATATCAGTCAAACCATTTCACCGGGTGCCAGGATTACAGTAATGATTGGCAAAAAAATTCTGATACCTTTAAACCTTGCGATACAATAATTTGATTATGTCAGTTGAAACAGCAGAACAGGCAAAACAAACTGCCAATATAAAAACATTGCAGGCCATACAATCTGAAGTGCAAAACACTAACAGGATTGCATTGTCTGTTGATTGTGTAATTTTTGGCTTTGATGAAAGTAAGTTGAAAGTATTGCTGATCAGGAGTGATCTGAAAAAATATGCCGGCAAATGGTCTTTGCTGGGTGACCTGGTTTTTCCAAACGAAGACCTGGATGCTGCTGCTTACAGAATATTAAAACAACGCACCGGCCTTAACGATGTATACCTGGAACAGGTGCATACATTTGGCAATGTTAACCGTCACCCTGCCGGCAGGGTGGTTACGGTGGCCTACTGTTCACTTATCAATGTGCAGCACCACAAGCTGAATATATTAGATAATGAATTGCACTGGCATGATGTAAAAAGCGTTAGCGGCCTGGCTTTTGACCACCAGCAGATATTTGAAACCTGCTTTAAACAACTGCAGAAAAGGGTGCAGGAGCATCCGCTGGGCTTTAATTTGCTGCCCAAAAAATTTTCCTTACGTGATTTGCAGAATTTGTATGAAGCTATACTTGACATCAAGATGGACAGGCGCAATTTCAGGAAGAAGTTTTTTTCAATGGACTTTCTGGTAGACCTGAAAGAAATGGAACAGGATGTGCCCCATCGCCCCGGCAAATTATATAAGTTCAATTATGAAAAATATGAAAAGAAGAAAAAGAAACTGGTAGGGATTGATTTTTAAAATGTATAAAAATACTTTTATTTTTTGCAGCGAAAAGTTTCAATGATTTGTCCTTAATTACCTATCCCTTGCTGCCTTTTATTGTGTAACGATTTATTAAAAATGTAATAATAAAATTTAACAATAGTTTTTATTATTAAAAAAAATTAACTATTATTGTGTATTAATTACACATTCATAACAACCCACATTTATACAAACAAAAATGGTTGCTTATGAAATACTGACGAACTGTTTGCGTATGAAATAAAAAAATGCCACTCCGGTAATCACCATGGTGTCCTTCCTTTTCATTCTCAGGTTTTTCAATCAGGTATTTCGCAGTCATAAAAAATTATGCAGATGAAAAAGCTTTTTAAAAATTTATCGGGAACGATTGCGTTAACGGTTGCATTCACCCTGTTAACTGTGGCAGCATTGGCACAGAATGTTGTTTCAGGTAAAGTAACAGAATCAAAAAAAGGTACTCCGCTTGCCGGGGTTACCGTAACGGTAAAAGGAACAAGAGTTTCTGCCCAAACAGGCAGTGATGGTATGTTTAAAATTACAGTACCGGCAAAAGCCACCACCTTGTCATTTAGCTCGGTTGGTTTTACGGGCCAGGATGCAATCATTGGCAACAGTGGTGTGCTGAATATAAGTCTTGCCGAAAGCTCCCAGATCCTTAGCGATGTGGTAGTGGTGGCTTACGGTACAAGGAAAAAAACAGATTTAACAGGTGCGGTAACCCAGGTATCAGCAAAGGATTTCCAAAAGGGAAACAATAACTCTGCTGAGCAATTATTGCAGGGTAAAGTAGCTGGGTTACAGGTTACATCAGGTGGAGGTTCTGCCGGTGGTGGCAGCCGGATCCGGATTCGCGGTGGTGCTTCGTTAAATGCAAGCAACGACCCTTTGATCGTTATTGACGGGGTGCCCGTAGAAAGCAATGGTATTGCCGGAAATGGAAATTTATTAAACTCCATTAACCCCAATGATATTGAATCAATGTCTGTTTTAAAAGATGCTTCTGCCACTGCATTGTATGGTTCAAGGGCAAGTAACGGTGTAATAATTGTTACTACTAAAAAGGGTTCCAAGGGAAAATTAAGGTTTAATTATAATAGCCAGGTTAATATCGGTAAGGTTGGCAAAACAGTAAAAGTGCTCACGGGAGATGAAATAAGAAGTATCATTAATGAAGATGCTGCAAAATCCGGCAACGATAATTATAAAAGCCTGTTGGGAAATGCCAGCACCGATTGGCAAAAGCTGATATACCAGGATGCCCAGGGATGGGATAATAACCTGAGTGTAAGCGGTGCAATTGGTGGCGTATTGCCGTTCAGATTATCTGCAGGGTATCTTACCCAGGAGGGGATTCTGAAAACGGATAAATTCAACAGGTTGTCAACTGCGTTAAACTTATCGCCAAAACTTTTCAACGACCATTTATCCATTAATGTAAATATTAAATTAAGCCAGACAAAGAACCGATTTGCTGATGGAGGTGCTGTTGGATCCGCTGCTTCATTTGATCCAACCCAGGCTGTAAATGCTACCAATAAATTTGGCGGGTATTTTGAATGGCTGCAGGCTGCGGACGCAGTTAACGGCGTGGTTATACCTATTGGAACAAATGGTGGTTCTTCTCAGCCTAATCCATTGTCATTAATTAATTTCAGGGATAAC
>JAYVUL010000407.1:0-3858 GCA_043787935.1 Chitinophagaceae bacterium
GCAAAAATATGATGGGAGCTGCTATACTGTGTGCCAAAGCCTGTTTAAGGAGCGGCGCAGGGTTGGTAACTGTGCATACTTCCGATGATACAATGTCCATTGTGCAAACAGCGCTTCCCGAGGCGCTTACCACTGCAAACAATGATTTTGATGTTATCAGTATAAAGAAAGCCGCCATCGGCATTGGGCCAGGCTTAGCATTGAATGACGCAAATTCATTGTTATTAAAAAATATCATTGTCAACTGGAACGGGCCACTTGTAATTGATGCCGCTGCGTTGCACCTTCTTATTCCCTTTGTTAATCTGCTTTCTCAAAGGCAAAACGCCCCTGCTGTACTGACACCACATACCGGCGAATTTGAAAAGTTATTTGGAAAAACAAATAATGATGCTGAAAGGATCAACCTGGCCATGCAAAAAGCGGCTCTTCATCATTGTTATATTATTTTAAAAGGCCCCAACAGTTTAGTGGCCTGCCCGGATGGGGAAGGCTTTTTTAATACAACCGGCAATAGTGGCATGGCTACGGGAGGCAGTGGTGATGTACTCACAGGAATTATTACAGGTTTGCTGGCGCAGGGATACCGGCAGAAGGAAGCCTGCCAGATGGGGGTTTACCTGCATGGGTTGGCCGGAGATTTTGCAGCAGAAAAATTTTCAGCAGAAGCCATGATCGCCGGGGATATAACAGACCATCTGGGTGCCGCATTTAAAACACTTTACTACAGCAACAATCCTGAAAATACAAATGCCCCGCTTTAATTGCGGGGCATTGATAAATGCAATTGGTTATTCTGGTTTCTTTTTGCTTTTGTTTGCTTTAAAACGCTTATCAGGAGTACCGTCAGCTTTTACCGGGCCGGATGCTTCTGTTTTCGCCTTGTTTGCTTTAAACCTTTTGTCGGGCGTGCCATCAGCTTTTTTAGGAGCGGCGGCATCAGCTGCAGGTGCAGCAACGGCAGCAGGTTTTGCTTTTTCCATTTTAACCACCTTGGCTGGAGCGTTTTTCTTAGCGGCTTGCTGGGCTGAAGCTAGCCCGGCAAAACCTAACATAAAACATGCGGCAATCAATAATTTTTTCATAATTGTATTTTTTAAAATTTCCTACAAGTTAAAAAAAATATATGGTTACTTTGTTAGTTATTTGTTAACCGAAGGATTAGTTTAATAATTTGTGCATAAACAATTCAGGCTTCAAAACAAAGCTACCTCTTTGATTAAACGCAAACAATAAGTAAGTTGTATTTTAATTCCCATTTATGAAGGTTGAAACATTAAACGAGAAATTTGGCATAGGCAAACAAGCTCATTTTTGCTCCGGCAAAGGAGGGTTAACAATGATTAACATTTCAAATAACCTTGCCACCGCAACTATTGCGCTTCATGGTGCCCATATACTCAGCTTTTTACCCAATGGGCAAAAAGATATTTTGTGGATGAGCGAACTATCATTGTTTGAAACCGGCAAAGCCATCAGGGGCGGTATACCGGTATGCTTTCCCTGGTTTGGCCACCATTCAACAGACAAAACGAAGCCCCAACATGGCTTTGCCCGTTTGCAGGAATGGAAGGTGAGCCAGGTTAAAGCTAATGAAGACGGTTCAACATTGGTTTCATTACTCCTGAAAGAAACTGAAGTTTCATTGCCACTCTGGCCCTTTGCATTTGCTGCAACCCTTGATTTTATTATTGGCAAAACACTTGAAGTAAAACTAACGGTGACCAATACGGGGAACACGACGTTTGAGTACTCCGATGCACTGCACACTTACTTTAATATCAGCGATATCAGCCGTATCAGAATTGAAGGCCTTCACAAGGCCACTTATTACGAAGGCTTTGCAATGGATTTAAAAACACAGGAATCAACTAACCTTACTTTCAGTACAGAAACTAACAGGCGTTATGTAAACCATTCGGGTGATTGTACTATTACTGATCAAGGGTACAACAGGAAAATTAAGGTAGCCAAAACCGGCAGTTGGGTTACTGTTGTGTGGAATCCCGGCGAAGCCACTGCCAAAACCATCAGCGATATGGTGCCGGATGGATATAAAACATTTGTTTGTGCTGAACCTGCCAATGCCTATACAGGTATTGATATGATAGTGTTGGCGGCAGGAGAAAGCCATACACTGACTGCGACTATCGGGCTTATGGAGTAAGCCACTGGCGGCATAAGTATTCTGCGATTATCCCCTTATATGGTAAGCCTTTGGCTGCACAAATGCCCTTATGCCCTGGTAGGAAAGTGTGGTACCCAACCCGGAATGTTTACGGCCACTCCAGGGTAAAGCTGCACTCACCCTGTCGCAGCAATTCCAATACACCGTTCCGGTATTTAGCTGTTGCATTATGGCTTCAGCCCTTTCATAATTTTTGGAATACACCGCGGCGGTAAGACCGTAAACGGTATCCTGCATTAACGTGATGGCTTCTGCATCACCGGTAACTTTTTGTATGCCAATGATGGGGCCAAAAGATTCTTCCCTCATCAAAAGCATGCTGTGATTAACATTGATCAAAACAGCCGGTTCAATGAAATATCCCTTTGGATGTATGGTGCTGCCACCACAAAGAATAGTGGCGCCCTTATCAACAGCATCCTGTATTTGTGATAACAAAAAAGCCTGTTGTTCTTTCCTGGCCAGTGGCCCAATATCAGTATTTTTCTCCAGTGGGTTTCCTGTTACCAATTTTTCACATTGCTCCACATAAGCGCTGACAAAAGCATCAAAAATTTTCTCGTGCACATACACCCTTTCCACCGCACAGCAACTCTGGCCATTATTATACACCACCCCTTCCAGCACATCGGCAGCAGTTTTATTGATGTCCTCCACATCATCCATCACATACAATGGATCTTTACCGCCTAACTCCAGCTGGCAGGGAACCAATTTATGCGCAACCCTTTCAGCAATATATTTTCCTGTTTTATAGCTGCCCGTAAAAAAGTATCCCTTCAATGGCAATTGCAGCAAATGCTCACCCACATTACCTTTCCCGATGATCGTTTTAAAGCAATTCTCAGGAATACCTGCCTCGTACAATAATTGCTGAATATGCAGCCCTGTCAAAGTGGTGTACTCAGAGGGTTTATACAAAACAGCATTCCCGCCAAGCAAGGCAGGGATAAAGACATTCACCCCGACCAGGTAAGGATAATTCCAGGCAGAAATATTGGCAATAACACCCAATGGCTCGTACACGATTTTTTCTTTGGTGGCACCATCGGCAGTTACCCATTCTTCCGCCAGGTACCTGGCCCCGTTTTCAATGAAATATTTAATTCGGTTCCTTGCCCCATTCAGTTCATTGCAGGATTCTTGCAGGGGTTTTCCCATTTCATTGGTTAACGTATTTGCCAGTTCATCTTTATGTTCATCCAGTAAGGCATAAAATGCGGAGATGGCTTCGATCCTTTCTGCCATACTAACGGCAGCCCATAGCCGCTGGCCTTCTTTCAGCAATTCAAATTTCCGGCTCACAGATCCGACCGTATCTTCTTCAAGGATGGCAATAACTTCTTCTGTTGCAGGGTTGATGACTTCCATGGTTATTTTGATTCAGTTATCTGATGAAGAAATGCGTTGCGTACACCGGAGGCAAAAGGGTTATCCTGGTCGGGCATCCGTTCGGGATGCCACTGTACCAGCAACAGCCAGGATTTTCCTGCCGGTGAGGCCCATTCCATTGCTTCCACAATACCCGGATCTGATGTTGCCGTAACAGTCAATAGATCAGCATATTTTTCCACTGACTGGTGATGGGCAGAATTTATTTCTCCTGAAGTATTTTTTGTTATAACATGCAGCATTGACCCTTCTTTTACATGAATAAAATGCCTGCTGTC
>JAYVUL010000408.1:0-4615 GCA_043787935.1 Chitinophagaceae bacterium
CACTATTATTGGTACAACCATGTAAATCCACCACATTGGCTTTGTATATTCCTAATCCATCAATCGTTACATTTAAGGAATTGGCGGTAGCAGATGGCACAATTAAGCCATTTTTATACCATGTATAAGCTGTAGCAGCAGAATCAGCACTTGCTGTGATAACAGTAGTTAACCCGGGTAATAATTTGGTATAAGGAGCTACAGCCAATGTTACTTCAGGTGTTTTGTAAACCCTTAGTGCAGCAGCGTCAGTTGTATCAAATTTGGCACATGGGGCCAGGCTTGTAACAATACAACGGTATTTATATCCATTCCAGGAAGCAGGGGCACCCGATACAATTAACGTATCATCGGTGGTGCCTGAATAATTTGTATTGTTGGCGATTGGCAAATATGAAGTGCCGGTGCCATCATTAACCAGCCATTTGAATGCCGGGGAAGTGCCTGTAGCAGTTACCCCAAACAGGGTGTTGCCAAATTCGCAAATGGCGGCATTAACAGGTTGACCCGTAATGTGGGTGGTATCATTAACCACAACTGTAGTAGTGGCTGATGCAGCAGAAACACAACCGTTATTAACGGAAGTTGCCGAATAGGTAGTGGTTATTGCCGGTTTTGCATAAACGGTAAACTTAGGTGTTGTTCCATCATAAAGGGTGGTAGCTGCAGCATCATTATACAAGGTGGATGCAGGCGACCATGTTGCCGGATATGAGGTAGCTGCCGTGGTGTAATTAATGGTAATGGCCCACTCCGTTAAAATACCAAGATCTGCTGGTCCGCCATCTGCCATTGCTAAAGTCCAGGTACCATTGGGCACTGAATAAAGATTTGTAAAACTGGTAGCTGCAGATACAAAACCTGCGGGATTTTGTACGGGTGCCGTTCCTATCGGTGTATTGATTGCATCTGGTTTAAAGATATCTGTAAAAGGGGCCGTACCGCTGCTGATATCTGCAGTACCGGCAGAACTTATTATGGTATTTAAAAAATTCTCTCCAGCACCACCTGTGCCGGTAAGATACTTATCCAATGCTAAAATTGACCCGTTTGGCGCTTTGAGGTTAAAGATCATATCCCCGATATAGGTATGGGTCATGTTGAGCCGTACATCTATTCCTGTTATCGTAGCACTTGCCGGTATTCCTGATACTGATAAGTTATTGCTCACGCCGTTAACAGTATTATCCGGAATATTAATTGAAACTGCACCGGAACTAACCGTTACACTGCCCGGGGTAATGGCCACGGGATTTATTGTTAAGGGCTGAACAGAACCCACACATATTGGTGTGATCGGATTGATTGTGGGGGTGCCTGGATTTGGTTTAACTGTGACTGTTACACTTGCACAGGGACCAGCTGCAGCACATCCGCCTTCCCCACGAACATAATAAGTAGTGGTAACAGCTGGTGTTACTGTTAATGAAGTGCCTGTACCTGCAGCTACGCCTCCACAACTTGAAGTGTACCATTTCCACTGTACCGCATCGTTAAGGGAACCGCCGGTTACATTCAATGTAGCAGAAGAACCATTACAAATGGAAGTGTCGCTGGATAAAACAGGCAAAGAAGGTTGTGAACAAGTAACAATGCCGTTTACAAAAGTTATTGCACCGGTAAAAAACCTTGGGGTATTAACCGGGTTATTAAATGCCCCGGCAAATCCAACATTAAGCCCTCCTATTTGGGCATTTCCTGTTTTTAAGGTTACACCACCGGCAGAAAAGGTACTGGGAGTTGATGTAGCACCAGAATAACGCAGCCCTGCACTACTAACAAGTGCAAACCTGTACTGGGTAGAGGCTGGTATTACAAAATAAATATTAGTAAGTATGGTTACCACCCCGCTGGTTGAAATGGTCACCGGGGATCCTGTGGTAATACGGGTCCATGTAGGGGCAGCTATTACCGGACCTGTGGAAGGGCCTGATAATGAAGAACTGGAGTACCACAACTGGTAGGTATTGGGGGAGAAAATGGTAGAATCCAAACAATCAATTTGCTTCAGGGTTATCGGCTGGGTATTGGTATTTTGTATTACAAAAGTTATGGCGCCAGCACCAGTAACAAACCTGTCTCCGGTATAATTGGGGCCTTCACTGGAAATGGTGGTTTGGGAAAAAAGATTAGTAGACCAAAGGCCTAAAAAGAACATCAAGAGCCAAATAACAGAACTGTTTTTTTTGTTTTGGTAGTAATAATTCATTTGCAGTTTTTTAAATTTTAAATAGCAACCAGATAAAACAAATAATTAAGCTTGGTAAATCTTAAAGTGATAAAATTAACTAAAAAACCTGTTCCTCCGTTATTTTAATAATTTTTTTTTCAATGCTTTCGATATTGGTACCTGCTTTTATTGAAACTGTTATATCAATTTGTTTGATGGGGCCTTACTGATTCATTACTGTTTTTCATTACATGGGCAGGATGTTATTTAACAGCATCGTTTTTGAGGTAAAACTTCACCCAAAAGCAGTTGGTTTTTTATTTAAATTCTCCAAACACCTTTCTTAATTCATCCGCAATTTCGCCAAGCGTGCAGTGGTTTTCCACGGCTTCCACCACCACAGGCAATAAATTACTTCCGTCAATTGCTGCCTTATTTATTAGTTGCAGGCATTCTTCCACTTTTAGCTTATCCCTTCTTTCTCTCAGTGCTTTTAATTTATCCCCCTGCAGCTGCCTGATGCTGTCATCAATTTTAAAAGGAGGAACTTTGTTTTCCTCTTTTACCTGGAATTTATTTACCCCTACAATTATCTTTTGCCCTGCCTCGATCTGGCGCTGGTATTCGTAAGCGCTTTTTGCAATTGCATCCTGCATAAAGCCCTGTTCTATGGCAACCACACTGCCTCCCATTGCATCAATTTTTGCAATCATCTTCCAGGCATCGTCTTCCACTTCTTTTGTCAGGCTCTCTACAAAATAACTTCCTGCTAAAGGATCAACAGTATCAGGGGCGCCACTTTCAAAAGCTACAATTTGCTGGGTACGCAACGCTGTTCTGGCAGCTTCTTCCGAAGGAAGGCTAAGGGCTTCATCATAGCCATTGGTGTGAAGGCTTTGGGTTCCGCCAAGCACCGCTGCAAGGCTTTGAATGGCAACCCTTGCAATATTATTCATGGGTTGCTGTGCCGTTAAGGTGGCCCCTCCCGTTTGCGTATGAAAACGAAGCATCATGGCTTTGGGGTCTGTTGCCCCCATATCTTTCATCATGGCAGCCCACATTTTTCTTGCAGCCCTGAATTTGGCCACCTCTTCAAATAAATTATTATGTGCATTAAAAAAGAAGGACAGCCTTTTGCCTAAAACATTAATATCTATACCTTTTTCGACAGCAGCTTTTACATAAGCCTTGCCGTTGGATAAGGTAAAGGCTATTTCCTGCACAGCAGTGCTGCCTGCCTCCCTGATATGATAGCCCGATATTGAAATGGTATTCCATCTAGGCACTTCAACGGCACACCATTCAAAAATATCTGTAATAATACGCATGGATGCTTTCGGCGGATAGATATAGGTTCCCCGTGCAGCATACTCTTTTAAAATATCATTTTGGATGGTACCCGAAATTTTTTTTAAATCCGCTCCCTGTTTTTTTGCGAGGGCCACATAAAAGGCCAGTAAAATAAAGCCCGTTGCATTAATGGTCATAGAAGTGGATACCGTTTCCAGGTTAATTCCTTTAAAAAGTATTTCCATATCTTCCAGGCTGTCTATTGCTACGCCCACTTTGCCTACCTCCCCTTCTGCCAGGTCGTGATCACTGTCATAACCGATTTGTGTAGGC
The DNA here is from genome assembly GCA_043787935.1 of Chitinophagaceae bacterium. Classification (GTDB taxonomy): domain Bacteria; phylum Bacteroidota; class Bacteroidia; order Chitinophagales; family Chitinophagaceae; genus Ferruginibacter. The sequence continues at coordinate 3,794 of JAYVUL010000408.1, forward strand.
AGGTCAAATGCAACACTGAGCCCGTTAACCCCCTGCGATAATAAATAATGGTAGCGCCTGTTGCTCTCTTCCGCCGTACTAAAACCTGCATATTGTCGCATGGTCCACAACTTTCCCCGATACATATCGGCCTGCACACCCCTTGTAAAAGGAAACTCACCGGGCAGCTCTTTGCCCTGGGTTTGGAGATCGTCTCTAGTATACAGCGTTTTTATTTCTATACCGGCATCAGTAAATATTTTGTTCATCACAGTTCGTTTTAATGGATGCTTTATTTGAAAAGGAAAATAGGAGTTTAAAATATTTTCTTTGCTTCATATTGAAGTGCTTCTAATACAATGGTGCTTAGTTCTGAATTTTTATTGGCAGTATATTCAATTATGCGCCTGCTCAATTCAATCGCCGGGGCATTACCAGGTATTGTAGCCGCAATCTGGTTGATGATGTAGATATTCTGGTCTTTTAAATTACCCACCGCCTTCCACATATCTGCACTAACATATATTTGCTGGCTTACATTGTATTCATATTCATTCCGGAGCGTATCCAGCAAAGCAAGCTGCAGGTCAACCACATTCATATCCACAAAAGAGGTTCGGGACACCAGGTTTTTTAACGAGGCCCGGTTAGCATAAACAGATAGCCTTTCATATGCCTGCAAACGAAGTTTAATGGTTTCGTTGTTGATACCAAAACGCTCTTTCATTTCATCTTTCATGCCTTTAAATTCTGCCAGCAACCATGCAATGGCGATAAAAAAAACAAACATAAAGGCAATTTGTATATCCTGAAAAACAATTTCTAATAGCATATTTTATTCTG
>JAYVUL010000409.1:0-5628 GCA_043787935.1 Chitinophagaceae bacterium
GTATTGGTTGCATCAAAACCATTGGCGCCGGTGAACAGCGTAGAAGTGATCCATGTACCCTTATTGGCAACCACCGCACCTCCCTCCTGCCATGAAGTAAAAATGGTTTGTGCTCCGGATACGCCTTTACCACTTAATAAATGCCATGACCGTTGAGGGTTATCAATATAACGCTCTACTGTAAGATTAGTAGCATTGCTCATTGTACAACCTGTAAGGTCTGATATGCTTGCTGTGCCCAATGCGCCGTTAGCAGTTGACTTTAAGGTTACGGGCTGGTTGGCCATATTAAGCGAAGCACCAGCGGCAAGGCTGATGATACCATAAATATTCAACGTACCCGTACCTAGTGTGGCCGATCCGCCTGATAAAACAAGACCAGACAGCGAGCGTGTAGCCGCAGACGTTTGATCAAAGTTTACTGTACCGGCTGCACCATTAAGATACAGGTTGGATGTGGGTGAACCTTTAAATACAGCCGTACCCACTTGAGTAACTGTTCCGTTGATCGTAAATATTTTTCCGTTCAGGTCCACTGATGTACCGGTTAGCATAGCCAGGTTATTAATTGTTGTATTGGCTTGCAATTGTGGCATAAAAGTAGCCACTGTTGGAACCGAAACATTGGTTGCCGGAATTGGTACGAAACTGGCTTCCCAGTTGTTAGCCGTACTCCACAATATAGAGAAGCCACCGATCCACGAAGCAAAACCGGTTGGCATAAATTCATCTGCGCCCATATCCGGCGTTGTTAAATTCCTGGTACCGCCATCAATATCTGTTGTGATACCGGCAATGGTAGTTCCTAAATTATTAATAGCGCCATTCAAAGATGGATCAAGGTGGGCATCAGTAGCAGAAACAAAAACAGGTGGAATGCTTACTGAATTTGCATCACCAACTGTTGCGGCCTGCCAGGCGGGAAAGCTGAGGTTATTGATCGGCAATGTTCCCTGCCATTGTGCTACAATAGCGCCGGCGCTGATGAGGTCGTTGTAATTAGAAGCAATATTTGCCGGCAAAATTCCTGCTGCATTATGCCCAACCGCAAATCCTATTCCCGTAGCACTGGTACGGGTATTCGAAAAAATATTATTCCGGAATGTTTTTAACCCAACGGCTGTTCCATCTGAATTCAGGTAGCCATAGGTATTGGTAACACCACCTGCAGCTGCACCCGTAATGTTTACCGAATTGAAATAATATTTGATAGCTCCTGTTGTAGGAGGCGAACTGAAATCATTTATACCAACAACAACAATATCACCTGCTGAGCCTGTTCCCAGGCTTACCATGTTATTGGAGTACGTCCAGTTGGTACCAAATTGATTATTGATACCAAACAGCCCTGCGCCTACATTGGTAGAGCCATTGATAAGATTACTCACGATATTCTTCTCAATCAGGCCTGTAGAAGCACTGGCACTGGTTATAATTCCCTGAACCGTTATAGCCGTGGCAGGTGTTTGCGGGTTAATGGTAAAATCACGAATAATATTATTGCTGATGCTGGTTCCCAAACCAGTTGCAGTCATGCTGATACCGGTAGCTGATGCATGATTATTTCCCACAATATTCCTGATTGTGTCGCCTACAATTGTATTCGGACCGCTTCCTGAACCGGAGATTCCTGTAAAGCCTTGTGTTGTGCCGGCCACTGCAGCATTAAACAGCACATTCGCTACTGTATTATTACTTATTGATGTTCCCGCAACACTACCGCTACTGACAATACCTACCGCAGATGAATTGTTATTCTGAACAATATTATTGGCCACCGTTCTGCTACCTACCAGGTTGCTGTCAATACGGAGGGCCACACCTGTTGATTGCACCTGGATACCGACAAAAGATGCCTGGGTACCTGCACCACTTACTGACATCCTGTAACCACCCACCTGGTTGCTAACTACATGTACAAGTCCTGCTGCCACAAACACTCCCATGGCAGTGTTGGTTACAGCGCCGGTACTGGTAAATGCAATACTGGGCGTTACTGTAGCATCAACTGTATTATTACCAATGGTATTACCCCTGATAATTAATGGTATCTGGTTACCACTGCGGCCAAGGATACCAGCAAACTGAACTCCAGCAGTTGCCGCAGAAGTGGTAAGGCTGATATTGGCGATTGTATTATTATAAATATAGCCGGTAACGGTATGAGAGGATCCATCGTAGTCTATCGCATAAATACCATTGCTTGACGATAATGAATAAGGAGCACCACCTGCAAGTGGAGCACTTCCTCCAATATAATTCCCTGTAATAATAGGACCCTCACCTGTTGAGGCTGCAACAGAAATACCTTGTGTAAGTGCTGTTGCACCTGTTTTTGCTGTAATTTGATAAAGACTGTTGTTTATAATGGTATCTCCTACTGAACCTGAAAGACGAATAAAAGTAGGGTTGGTAACCAATGAATGAATATCATGAATATAGTTATTTGAGATACGGTTATACTTGTTCAACGCAAATAAGCCTGAGCCAAAGGAAACGATACCCCGTAAAGGATTTGGCGGAACCGCAAGTGCTGCACCTGCATAATTACTAACCTCGCAGTGATCAATAACATTCAACCTGTTGCCCTTACCACCAAAATAAGTTCCTGCAATACCAATTACACCAAGGCCGCCTGTTAGCCCACTATTCGATTCTACAAACAGGTACTGCAGCGTATTTCTTATGGCTTCATTTTGTAGTACAAATGCAGGTCCGATATTGGCAATGGTGACTTCATCGTGTGTATTCCTGAAACGCCACATATTGGTACTACCGGTTCCTCCCGGGCGGCCATCAATGGTGAGATCCCGCATACCATCAAGCAATATTAATGAGTTGCCGATACCAGGGTCACCGGCGGTAAGCAATACTGATGCTACACTGGCAGCAGGACGAATGGTAATTGTCAGCGGGCCTGCTACAGTATAAGCGGGCTGGTTGAAAATGATCGGGAAGGTTTCAACTCCGGTATAGTTAGCAGTCAATTCAAATACTACATTACCACTGATGGGTTTTTGGCTTAGCTCAGCCGCCACTGCGGTTAAAGAAGCATATGTTTCGCCGCCGCCTACACCTACAGTATAAGTTCCACCGGCAAGAACTAAACCCAGATTTTGAAATGTTCTGATACCTGCACTGGGAAATGGATTGGCGCCAGCCCAGTTAGGATCAGGCAGGGATGCAAATCCCGGACTTACAGCAGCCACCGCCATTGTAGGATCGGCAAAATAATTATTTGTTACGGCAGCATCCCTGGCCACAATATAGTATTGATAAGTACCCACAGCAAGCGCCCTTAAGGAAATACCCCAGCGGTATTCACCATTATTGGCTGTGCCGGGGGCAACATCTGGCGGCAATGCCGTGAATGCACCGGCAACGCCCAGGCGATACCACAATCTTACGGTAAGGTTAGCCACTGTATTCACATTATCGGTGATAACAGCACGAACTTCCGCAGCTGTTGATTGGAGGCCTTCCAGCGGTGCAATTACTATGCCCGGCGAAGCCTGGTCAACAAATCCTGCTGAGAAATTACCTTCAAATGCCCCAATATCTGGTGTATTCACATCTCTTGTAACACCGAGTATGTCTGTTGTAACAGACAAACCTGAAACAGGAATACCACTATTGTCAACATTATTGGCAGCACCATAGGTGAGATCAGTATTGCTGGCATAGCCCGGTGCACCGTAGGATGACCGTTGATCGATGCCATCGGAAGCACCATTAGTAGTAGCAATTGTGCTCTGCCAGTCAATGAGATTCTGACGTAACAATGCCGCATGAACGCCAACCACCCGGCTTGCACTGGTAACTCCTACATTATAAACATTATTAGTAAAATCAAGCAGCGAAGCGGCCACGGTAAATTCAACTGCCCTTGCTCCACCGGTTGCCCCACCACCCGTTACCTGGAAAATGTTATTTTTTGCAATAACCATTAGCGTGGTTGAACTTGCAATGAAGCCACGGGCTACACCGGCAACATTGGTATGTACACTTGATATATTGACTGAATTGTAGTATAGCTCGATCTTTGATCCTGTAGTGGGTCCATTGAGTTGAAATGCCATCAGAAGATTTCCGGTACCCGAACCTAAATTCCGCAGATCATAAATAACGTTGTTATAAATTTTAAGCCTGTGCAGCGTTGCCGCAGTGGCACGTATTCCGGCAACACCTGCAGTAGGTAATGCCCCGGTATGATCAATATTGTGTACTACACAATTGTAAATTTCAACATTATCGGCACCATCGCAGGTAGAAGCCGCAGTACCAAAATGAATTCCGGAGATGGCTGTTCCATTTGTTGTTGCATTACCCCCATCAATCTGCACATTAAATACTTTTAAGTTCCTTTGGCCGTCTATGCCAATTCCATAATCTGTTCCCGAGGTAGCGCCACCAAAGTTAGTTATACGTGCGCCGCCTGTCCAAACGCCGGCAGCAGCAGAAGTAAATACTGGTCCGCTTACTTCGTTGCCTTCGTCAAATGCAGGAACTGCTAAACCGTCAAATTGTATTGCACGTTTAACATTTTGAATGGTAAAATTCTGGATCTTATTATTGTTATTGCGGCTGGCATATGAACCTGTAGTCCCAATTGTGGTACCAAGAATGGTTGTACCATTACCAACAACAACACCATATGGACCGTTACCCAGGGTAATATTGATTTTAAATAAGGTAACTGAAAAATTCCTGATTGTGTTATTACCTGCACCATCAGCATTTGAGGCGTTGTTAATAATGTAACCGAACTCAAACCTGGTAATATCTGTTGCACCAACATCAACGACATTGATCCCGTCGAATGTTACATAGTCAACGCCTTGCAAACGAAAAACAAAATCTCCGCCAACAGGGGCTGTTCCAACGCCACTCATATTGATCGTTTTGCCTGCACCTGCTGTAAAACTTAATGTATTGGTTGAACTTAGAGTAGTTAACAGTGCAGATTGCGGAGTTCCACCAACATAGAGACCACCCAGTGTTAAATTTCCTTCTGCAAAAGTTATGGTTGCAGCTGTACCTGTTACAGTAAATGTTGTAGCAGCTGAAACGCCCTGGGTATTCAATGCTGCAAAAGCTGTTGCCCAGGTTTGGTAATTTGTTGCTGATACCGGTATATCCGGGTTAATGGTGTATGCACCGCTAAGTTGTCCGAAGCTACTGGCTGAAAACAAAACTGTCAACAGCAGGAAGTAAATTTTTTTCATATTATTGATATTATTTTATTTAAAAATTATTTATTGAACAATATTTTTACAAATTATTTTACATCATAAGACTTCACTATTTCATTGATTTTTTTTGAAACGAGTGCTCACCAAAAGCTAAGGTATATAAAAACATCCGGTAGTTATAGCCTTTCAGATAATGAAATTATTAATTTAGCTGCGCGGAACGGGGAAAGTTTATCCACGGAGGTAGATGTTGTGTTCATAAAGTTTCTGTCAGCCGGGGGTATGAAACCTCACCCCAACCTCCCGAAATAATCGGGACAGGCTCTCTCCTCAAGGAGAGGGGAGTTAGTTCCCGTTTCTTAATAAAATCAGTTTAATTTGTTGCTTACATTTTTTATGAAATAAGAAACTGTGAAATGATCAGTTTAATAAAAAG
>JAYVUL010000410.1:0-6299 GCA_043787935.1 Chitinophagaceae bacterium
AAATTTTTCATCACAATAAATGCATTACCGCCCGGCAAGGCCTTGTATGTTTTACTACTAACGTCGTAGCATAGCCTTTTACCGTTTTCTACTTTGTAAAATGATTGATTGCCGGCTGCAAGCATTTCATCTATCCAGGCCGCTACTTTAAAACCTGCTGCTTTCATCGCTTCTGCAGTTTTGGCTACACCCATTATATCCCAGCTTTCAAATGCTCCTATCTCCCAGCCAAAGCCGGCCATCATGCCATCATCCACCCTGTACAATTCATCGCTTATTTCGGGAATGCGGTGGCTGATATAGGAAAATAAATTATAGTGGAATAAACGATAGAACTCCCCTGCTTTATCAGTTCCGGCACACAGCGCCTTCAATCTGGTTTTTAAGTCTTCAATTGGCTTTGCCGCATCTATTGTTGCAAATTTTGGTTTTTGCCTTGCGCCGTATTCCAGGGTTTGCAGGTTCAACGTAAGAATTTCCTTTTCACCGGCAGCACCTTTTGTCTTCTTAAAAAAACCTTGCCCGGTTTTATCACCCAGCCAGTTATTGGCAACCATTTTATCCAGCCATGATGGAATAGCAAACATATCCTTTGCTTCATCACCGGGACAATTTTCTGCAACACCCTTTGCCACTTTCACCAGGGTATCAATACCCACTACATCGGCCGTTCTGAAAGTGGCCGACTTTGGCCTGCCGATGATGGGGCCCGTGAGTGCATCAATTTCATCAATGCCCAGTTGCAGTTTATCCATCGTATTCATTATGGCCATCATGCCGAAAACGCCAATACGATTGGCAATAAATGCAGGGGTATCTTTACACAACACGGTGGTTTTGCCTAATACCAGGTCGCCATAATGCATTAAAAAATCAACCACGGCCTGGTCTGTATGAGGCGTTGGAATAATTTCCAGCAACCGTAAATACCGTGGCGGATTGAAAAAGTGTGTACCACAAAAATGCTTTTTAAAATCATCGGTTCTTCCTTCGGCCATTAAATGAATGGGGATACCGGATGTGTTGGAAGTGATCAATGTTCCGGGCTTCCGGTATTTTTCTACCTCGGTAAAAACAGATTTCTTGATGTCGAGCCTTTCCACCACTACTTCAATCACCCAATCGTATTCAGCAATCCTTTTCATATCATCGGTGAAGTTTCCGGTGGTGATTTTCTTCACCACATCCTGGGTATAAACAGGCGATGGATTGGATTTGATGGCTGTGGTTAAAGCATCATTTACGATTTTATTTTTATCGGCTTTTTTTGCATCTGCCGGCAAATCTTTGGGTTGAATATCCAGCAACAACACCTGTAAACCTACTCCTGCAAAGTGACAGGCAATGCGGCTTCCCATTACTCCACTTCCTAAAACGGCTACTTTTTTTATGGTTCTCTTTGACATGGCAAAAAATTAGTTAGTTAAACAACTATTTTATAAACCGAAATTAAGCTATTATTATTTCCTGTAAAAAATAAAAAACCACAACCTGTATCTGGCAATACAAATGGTGGTTTCTATACCCTGGAAATGAAAAATTAACTTACGCTGCTGCCATTATCTGTTATACTTTCAGGGCTTACAAAATGCAGTTTGCCTGCTTTGTCTTCAGCCATCAGGATCATGCCATTGCTTTCAATTCCCCTCATTTTCCTTAACGCCAGGTTGGCCACCACCACTACCTGTTTGCCAATGATCGCCTCCGGCTGGTAATGCATTGCAATGCCGCTAACGACTGTTCTTGTTTCAAAGCCGAGATCAATCTGCAATTTCAAAAGCTTATCTGCTTTTTCTACTTTTTCGGCAGATAAAATGGTTCCCACCTTTAAATCAATCTTTGCAAAATCATCAAATATGATTTCGGGCTTCAGAGCTGGTATTGCAGGCTCTGTTAATTCGGTTTGTTTTGGCGTTTCTTCCATTTTTTCTTCTGTTGTTTTTACTAAACCTGCTTTTAATTTTTCTACCTGGGCAGTTATTTCTGTGTCTTCTATTTTCCGGAATAATAATTGGGGCTCTCTTAAACTGTACCCCACACTCAGCAATTTTATTTTACCTGCATTTGCCCAATCCAGCATCTTGTCTACTACCTTCATCATGCCCAGCATTTTAGTGGCGGTAGTTGGCAAGAATGGATTGATGAGGATAGTAAGATTGGCTGTTAATTGTAAACATAAATGCAAACAGTTATCGATGTTCTTTTGTGCTTCAGCTGTCAGTTGCCCGTTGTCTGTGGTCTGCTTCGCCACAATCCACGGCTCTTTCTCCTGCATATATTTATTTCCTTTCCTGCTCAGGTCAATCACTTCAAACAAGGCATCCCGGAACTTAAATTCTTCCAGTAAACTTTCCACTTTTTCTTTTGCTTTGCGGATGTCTTCTATCAGTGCTTTATCTTTTTCATCTAAGATTTCTTCATGCAGTGCAGGTACTTTACCTCTGCATAATTTGTGCATCAGCACCCAGGTGCGGTTTACAAAATTGCCGAAGATACTTACCAGTTCACTATTGTTCCTGTCCTGGAAATCCTTCCAGGTAAAGTCATTGTCCTTTGTTTCCGGGGCATTGGCACAAAGCACATACCGCAGCACATCTTCACAACCGGGAAAATCTTTTATATATTCATGCACCCACACTGCCCAGTTGCGGCTGGTACTTACTTTCTCTCCTTCAATATTTAAAAATTCATTGGCCGGCACATTATCAGGCAGCACAAAACCACCGTGCGCTTTAAGCATTGCCGGGAAAATAATACAATGGAAAACAATGTTATCCTTGCCTATAAAATGCACCAGCTTCGTACCTGCCTGCCCGGCAGGCAGGTCCTCCCTGCACCAGTAATCTGCCCATTGTTCTGTCAATTCTTTTGTTGCCGAGATATAACCAATGGGGGCATCAAACCAAACATACAACACTTTGCCTTCAGCATCCGGCAATGGCACTTTTATTCCCCAGTTGCTGTCCCGTGTCATTGCTCTTGATTGAAGGCCGCTGTCGAGCCAGCTTTTGCATTGGCCATACACATTATTCTTCCATTCTTTATGTCCTTCCAATAACCACTCCTTCAACCATCCTTCATAATGCTGTAAAGGAAAATACCAGTGTTTGGTTTTCTTTTTCACGGGCGTTGCCTCGCTTAATGCACTTCGTGGATTGATCAATTGTTCAGGGGATAAAGCACTGCCGCATTTTTCGCATTGGTCACCGTAGGCATTAGGGTTGGCACAAACCGGGCAGGTACCAATAATGTACCTGTCGGCTAAAAATGTTTTTGTAGTTTCATCATAATACTGTTCTGTTTCCTTTTCCTCAAACAAACCATCATCGTACATTTTTTTAAAAAAAGCCGCCGCCGTTTCATGATGCACCCTATTGGAAGTGCGGGAATAAATATCAAAAGAGATACCCATCTGTTTCATGCTCTCTTTTATCAAAGCATGGTACCTGTCCACCACCTGTTGTGGAGTAATGCCTTCCTTCATGGCACGGATGGTAATGGGTACACCGTGTTCATCGCTGCCACCAATAAATTTTACATCTCTTTTTTGTGCCCTTAAATAACGCACATAAATATCTGCCGGCAAATAACAGCCGGCCAGGTGGCCGATGTGCACCGGGCCATTAGCATATGGTAATGCAGCTGTAACTAAATATCTTTTTGGATCGTTCATTGCGGCGCAAAAATACCTTAACCTGCTTTATTATTCAAATAAACAAAAAGCCTCCGCAAATGCAGAGGCTTTCAGGATATTAAAAATTACGGAACTTATTTTTTTAATTCATTGATTTCCACCTGTGGCACCAGTACTTTATTGCATTTCTCTACCACCAGTTCTTTCCGCAATTGAAAGGAAGCCGATTGTTTTATATCACCTGAAGAAGCGCCAATCCTTATTTCATATTTACCAGCCTCTGCAACCCATGCCGTGCTGTTGGTATCAAATGAAGCGAGGTCTTTTGCAGTAATTTCAAAGCTGAGGGTTTGCCGCTGTCCCGGCTGCAGCAAATTCGTTTTTGCAAATCCTTTCAGCTCTTCCAGCGGTTTGGCCAATTTGTTTGCAGGCGCACCCAGGTATAACTGCACCACTTCTTTTCCTGCTGCCTTTCCGGTGTTGGTAATATCTACTGTGGCAGAAATACTGCCATTGAAATCTGGACTGCTTAATTTTAAATTACCGTAAGAAAAATGGGTATAACTTAATCCATACCCAAACTCGTACCCCGGTTGTACATGGAAAGTATTGTAATAACGATAGCCTGTATAAATGCCTTCTTCATACGTTACCTCCGCAGGAACCTGTCTCATACCAAACATTCCTTTAGTGGCCTGGTCCGAAAATTCTTTTCCCGGAAAACTTTTTGCAGAAGGAACATCTTCATATTGCACGGGAAAGGTAGTGGCGAGCTTACCTGATGGATTTACTTTTCCGCTTAAAATATCTGCCACTGCGTTACCGCCTTCCATACCCGGTTGCCATGCCAGTAAGATGGCATCTGCCTGGCTTCTCCAGCTTGCTACTTCTATTACTCCCCCCACATTGAGCACCACCACCACTTTTTTATTGACTGCATGAAATGCATCACTCACATTTTTTATCAATGCTTTCTCAGCAACTGACAGGTTAAAATCATTATCCACTTTTCTGTCTGATCCCTCTCCGGCATTTCTTCCGATTGTAATTAAGGCAATGTCTGTTCCGGCTGCTTTTTTTGTAAAGAGCTCCGCTGCCAGGTTAAATTCCGGGCTCCTTGGTGTTGGATCAATAAACTCCTGGAAGAAACTTTTTTTAGGATGCTTTCTCGTTTCTTCAGCAAGGTAATCCATGTAGGCTTTTTGTATTTCTTCATCCACCTGGTATCCTGCAGCAGTCAATCCCTGTGCCAATGAAATCGTGTAGGCTTTATTTACTTCACCACTGCCTGTACCACCAGGAATTAAATCATAAGCGGTGTTTCCAAAAGCCGCAATTATTTTTACTTCCTTAGCCATGGGCAGGGCATTACCATCATTTTTCAGCAACACCATACCATCTGCAGCAGCCATACGGGCTACAGCGGCATGCGCTTTTAAATCAGGCTTGTTGGTGAAAGCATATTTTTTAAATGCCGGTGTTCCCAATGCATAGTTCACAAAACGTTCGGCATTTTCATCAAGTACTTTCACATCGAGCGTACCATTTTTTACAGCCTCCAGTATCGCTTTGGTTTGGCCAGGAGTACCCGGCATCAATAAATCATTTCCCGCTTTCATTTGTGCCACTGCATCTTTACCGCCAAACCAATCGGTCATCACCAAGCCTTTAAAGCCCCATTCTTTTCTTAAAATGGTAGTAAGCAAATCATATTCTTCTGAAGTATAGGTGCCATTCAATTTATTGTAAGAACTCATCACTGTCCATGGATTCGATTCCTTCAGGGCGATCTGAAACCCTTTCAAATAAATTTCTCTCATGGCCCTTTCACTCACAATCGTATTGACTGTATTCCGGTTTGTTTCCTGGTTGTTGAGTGCAAAATGTTTAATAGAGGTACCCACACCATTGGATTGTATTCCATTTACCATGGCCGCTGCCATCTTTCCTGAGATCAATGGATCTTCTGAATAATATTCAAAATTTCTTCCTCCCAAAGGGTTCCGGTGAATGTTCAATCCAGGCCCTAATAGCACGTCCACTCCATATTCCTTCACTTCATTCCCCATAGCCTGGCCTACTTTTTCCACCATCTTTGTGTTCCAGGTGGATGCCAATAATGTAGCCACCGGCCAGGCCGTTGCATAATAAGTATTCTGATCATTTTTACGTTTGGGTTCAATCCGAAGGCCTGCAGGCCCGTCTGCTACCACGGTAAGCGGGATGCCCAACCGGTCAATGGGATTGGTTGTACCTGCGGCGCCTTCCACTTTATCCATGGTTTGTCCTACGCCGGTTCCAGCGCTGCCTGCAGCGGATCCGGGAAATTTCATTCCCCTGCCTACCAGCAGGCTTACTTTTTCTTCCAGCGTCATTTTACCAACCAACTGCTTTGCTTTAACAGCAGTGTTTTGTGCGGTGGCTATTTGGCCAACCAGCGACAGCATTAAAATAGAAATTACATTTTTCATTACGCAAGTTTTAAAATTATCATTGTGTTATTATGACACAATGATAAACCTTTTTGTTGGCCTTTCATAGTTTTCCAGCGTTTATTTTTTGAACCCTGCTGAAAAATCAATGATCGGCGCATGGGCATGGGTTGCGATACAGACGGAAATGGGCTCTTTTTCAACATCAATTCCAGCGGGCGATATTTGCCGCT
>JAYVUL010000411.1:0-12829 GCA_043787935.1 Chitinophagaceae bacterium
AAACCCTTTGAGTAACTGCGCTTGATTGTATGGTAACGGCAGTGCTATTGGTTACTTGCAGTGAACCAATCAATGCGCTACTGGCACTTACACTTATCGTCCCTGCCAGACCCGCTGTGGTACCCATACCATCTATAATAAGTATATCACTGGCAAGTGGTGTACCCCTTGTAGTTCCATTATTATTGGCTAAGGTATTCCAACTGGCAGCTGTATTCCAATCTGCTCCGCTTGCACCTACCCAAAAATAGGTGGCTGGTGCTGCTGTGGTCATATTAACCTTATCAAAAGACATCGGCGTAGCAGCATTACCTACTGAGGCATCACATCTCCATCCTATCCAAATCCTTTTGCTTGAAGCAGCCACCGCATTGCCCAAACCACCAGCAGAGAAGGTAAAGGTACGGCTGGTGCCTGTTGCCACTGCATAGCTGCCATCTTCAATAAAAGTATTTGTGGTTGCAGTGGTGGCAATTGTCATACCGGTTACCAATGCTCCGGTCATGGTACCTGTTGCACCAGTACTAATCGAAGCCGTAAAAGTCTGATCAGAAATTCCTACTACAATACCATCAAAGCCTAAGTCGCCCGGATTACCAAACATATCCATAGTTAAACTACCTAAGGTTTCACCTGCATTCAGGGTTACATCTTTATAAATCCATGCCCAGGAGGCGGCTGCAACGTTGTATCCTCGTGTAGAGCCGTCTGTTGTTACAAAAACACCTTTGGTACCATTTGAAGGCGTGAAACCAATGGTAGCAGCATTGCCGAGCGCCAGATTGTTATTAGCAGCAGCAGTTCCCATTACGGTCGTCCAGCCATCGGCGGCAAAAGTTGCTCCTTCAAAACTTCCTGCACCAGTGCCATTAATAACTGTGGTTTGTGCATTCACATTTGCAAAGCAAATAGCCGATAATGCCAATAGCAGGGAATAAATTTTCCGCATAAAAATTGTTTTAAATTTCAAATGATTTAATGATAGAACGTTGGGCAGACTTGCACCGCACAACATAAACAGCAATCTCTTATCCAGGACAATTGCAGGTAATTTTAATAAGGTATTAGATAGGGAAACGAAATAAAACGTACAAAAAAGTTAATTCGAGCCGTGAAAATAGGTGTATCCTGGCAGGAAACAAAATAATTTACAAAGTTAATTTTCCGCATTTCGAAGGTGATATTATAAATACCTTCGCAATCAATTTTAAACTAACAGGTTATCATTATGTTTCCAAATATTAACCCCTCCACCACCCCTGCATGGAAAGCATTACAGGAGCATTATACTGAACTGAAGGCTGAAAAACTAAAGGACCTTTTTACTGCTGATGCCGGCCGCTTCACCCAATTTTCATTGTGTGCCAAAGACCTGTTGTTTGATTATTCCAGGAATATCATCACCCAAAAAACACAGGCCTTATTGATTGAACTGGCCAATGAATGCGGCTTGCCCGATGCCATCAGGGCCATGTTTGCCGGAGAAAAAATAAATGTAACGGAGAACAGGGCGGTGCTGCATACCGCCTTAAGAAATTGTAGCGGTAAGCCGGTATTCAATGACGGAAAGGATGTGATGCCCGAAGTGAAAGCGGTACTGGAGCAGATGAAACAATTTTGTGACAAAGTACATAGCGGTGAATGGAAAGGCTATACCGGCAGGAAAATAAAATACATCGTTAACATCGGTATCGGCGGCAGCGACCTAGGCCCAGTGATGGTAACCGAAGCCCTGAAGCCTTACTGGGTGGAGGGCATAAAGACTTATTTTGTAAGCAATGTGGATGGAACGCATATCACTGAAACCCTGAAAAAAATAAATGCGGAAGAAACACTTTTTTTAATTGCCTCCAAAACATTCACCACCCAGGAAACCATGACCAACGCCCATACGGCAAGGAGCTGGTTTTTGGAAACGGCTAAAGACGAGAAATTTATTGCCAAACATTTTGCTGCACTAAGTACCAATGAAACAGCCGTGGTGAAGTTTGGCATTGCCGCAGAAAATATGTTTGTATTCTGGGATTGGGTGGGCGGAAGATATAGTTTGTGGAGTGCCATCGGTTTGTCTATTGCATTAACCATAGGCTACAACAATTTTGAAGCATTATTAAAAGGCGCTTTTGAAATAGATGAACATTTCAGCAACGAGCCTTTTGAAAAAAATATCCCGGTGCTGATGGCCCTCATCGGAGTGTGGTACACCAATTTTTTCGGCGCCACTACAGAGGCAATTCTCCCCTACGATCAGTACATGCACCGCTTTGCGGCTTACCTGCAGCAGGGCAATATGGAAAGCAATGGCAAGTATGTGGACCGGAATGGCAACAAAGTGACCTACGCCACCGGGCCGGTGATCTGGGGCGAACCGGGCACCAACGGGCAACATGCTTTTTACCAGTTGATCCACCAGGGCACACAACTGATCCCCTGCGATTTCATTGCGCCGGCCATCAGCCATAACCCTGTTGGCGAACACCATAACATTTTAATGAGCAATTTTTTTGCACAGGCAGAAGCATTGATGAATGGCGCCACAAATGAAAACCCTTACCGGGTATTTGTAGGCAACCGCCCTACCAATTCTTTTTTAGTAAAACAGATCACGCCCTTCACCCTGGGTGAACTGATCGCCCTGTATGAACATAAAATTTTTGTGCAGGGGGTGATCTGGAACATCTATAGTTTTGACCAGTGGGGAGTGGAACTGGGCAAGGTGCTGGCAGGCAAAATTTTACCGGAGTTGCAAACGGATGAGGCCGTGCAGTCGCATGACAGCTCTGCCAACGGTTTGATAAACAGCTATAAAATAATGAGGAAGGGGTGAACCGCACAATAATACCTAGATGCAAAAGGCCATAAAGGTCATTAACAAAAAACCTGCTGCCGTTAACAGGAAAAAAACAATGCCCGCTAAAAATCAGTGTACCTTTAAAGAGGGCCAATAGTGGATATTTTTTCATTCCGTTATTCATCATTAAAACCAGGAAGCATGTCACCAAAAATTTACCTGCTTTTTACTGCTTTTGCAGTACTTAGTTTCTCCTCCTGCCGCAAAGAAGGGCATGGCCGCAATGGCGGTGAAAGCAAATCAGTAACGCTCAACGTTACCCTAAACGCTGGTGAAATGTACCAGCTGGATCTCAGCCAATATGGAGATGCAGATGACCTGGCAACGATAACCAAACAGGCCGCTTCATTCGTAACGTCTGAAATAAGCAGCAATGTAGCAGGCAATTACCGGTATAATTTCTCAAAACCAGGCAGCCCCAAAACAGGAGGTAACGGCAATGAACAGGTTATTTTAAAAGTATGCGAACCCGAAGGCAGGTGGCGCAATACCCATGAAACCAACATCACCATCAATTTCACGATCTTGTAATGTACTATGGTCGATGGTCCATGGTCTATGGTCTATCGTCTGTCGTCTGTGGTCTATCGTCTGTGGTCTGTGGTCTACAGCAACATCCCTCAAATAAAAAACTCCCCATTCAACGGCCACCCGCATTATACCCTGTGATAATCCCCTCTCCAGTTTTTGATGGATTCTTTAATTTGTTTGGAGGACAGGTTTTCATTGACTGCTTTTTGAGCCAACGAAACGAATTCTTCATCACTTGCAAAACGCAAAGCAATGATCTGTGACATGGTCAACCGGCTGTCGAATGGCTTGCCGGTGGCCAGGTAATGCCGGAAATTTTCTTCTGCCCTGATGGCCCTGTCCTGTGCCTTTAATGCAAAACCACGGGCAAAGAACCAGACAAAACAAAGGACAACTGAAATGACACAAATCAGGGAAGCACTGTACAGCCCGTCTGCCTTATGCAGGCAATCAAATAAATTGATGCAGGACCCGATCAGCAATGCCAGCAATAAAGTAGCGGTTACATAATGATACAGCGGAACAAACCTGGAATGGTTGGCAGAGTTTTGTGTTTGCATATGTTGTTTTTTTTTACAAATTACTTCAATAAATCCAGCAGCTTCCATATTTTTTGCCTTACTGCTGCGGCGCTGCCATCATAGTTATTTACAATAAAGGAAAAAATATATTCCGTGCCGTTTTTACTGGTGATATAGCCGGCATAAGACCGTACGCCGCTGATATAGCCATCTTTCATTTTTATGCCGTTCATTTCGGGCAGTGCATTATAAAAAGAGGCAAACCATTTTTGTTGTTTTGCGAACTGCAATACGGAAACCAATGCATGCGTGGTAACCCTGTTGGCCGGTGAAAGGCCGCTGCCGTCGATGATATTCAAGGCAGATCTTTCGATGCCGTTGTTGTTCCAGAAATCCTTAATTAATCCGATGCCTTTTTTGGTGCTGCCAAATCCTTCTTTTTCAAAGGCGATGGTTTTTACCAATGCTTCGCCATAAAGGTTGATGCTTTTTTTGAGGAACCAGTAATTAATACTGTCCAGGGTGGGAGATTGCTGGGTAAAAAAAAGGATGGGGTTGATGGGCAGATCTTTTTTATCCACTTCCATACTGTTGTAAGAACCGGTGTACAGGATTGACCCGGCATTGTTTTCTTTTAAGCGCTCAGCAATGGTATTGGCCAGTTCACCGCCTGCATCCGGCATGGCGCCTGCAATTACAAAATTATCTTCGCCTGCGGGTATGGTGCCCCGCACATAGCCGTAATTTGAATACGGAGGCAGGTAGATATAAGCATTATCCCCACTCCCCTTTTCACCAGTGGTCAGCTCTGAATACAAACCCACATTATGAAGTGTTGGTTTCATCCTTGTAATGGTGACTGCATTACCCGGTTTTTTCCCGGCTTTCAATACCAGCTCAAACTGGTTCTCCCGCCAGTTAAGGGCAGAAGCGCCGGCGCCATAATAATTGCCGATGTCTTCCCATACCCAGCCGCCGGGAGTAGTGTTGCTCTCCCATTTCCTGTCGTAGCCAAAAACATTGCCATTGATCTTTTTTATTCCTGCGGATTGAATGGCACCGGTGAATTTTTTCATGATGGTTTCTGCTGTAGTGCTGTTCCATCGCCAGCTGCCGAGTGTGGGATCACCATACCCAACGATATAAAGATTGCCGGTTAAGGTGCTGTCGTCTATTTTACCTTCATACCCGAGTTGCGTTTTAAACCGGTACTCTTTTCCGAGCAATGAAAATGCTGCCGCACTGGTAATTATTTTCTGGCAACTGGCAGGCGCCAGGCCAAGTTCTGCATTTTTTTCCACAAGTACTTTTCCTGTTTTACTCTCTATCACATAAAGGCTGAGGGCTGCATGTGTACACTGTTCATCCTTTTGCAGTGCGTCCATTGCATTGGTCAACCTTTCCTCTAAAGATTGCGCAAATAAGATCGTTGGAAAATAAAAAACCGTGCACCACCATATTTTTTTCATGCAGAAGTAGTTGAATACTCAAAACTAAAAGATTAAATTTGATGTATGGAAAATATCGTAGAAGAGCCTGCGCTCAAATACAATTACATTTCTGCCGAAGAATACCTGGAAACAGAAAGGGCGGCCACCGAAAAGCATGAATATTACCAGGGCGAAGTTTTTGCCATGAGTGGCGCTTCATTAAATCATAATGTCATTTTTTCAAATCTTTTTATTGATACTGGCGGTAAACTAAAAGGTAAGAGTTGCAGGCCATATGGCAGTGATATGCGAATACATATTCCCAAAAACACTTTATACACTTATCCAGACATTTCCATCATTTGCGGTAAACCTGATTTGACTGATGATAAATTTGACACTGCCACCAACCCATCTGTAATTATAGAATTACTGTCTGCATCTACCCGCAATTATGACAAGGGTGAAAAGTTTACTTTGTACAGGGATATTGATTCCTTAAAGGAATACATACTGGTGGACACCGAAAAAATTTACGTGGAAAAACATATCCGCAATGCAGACAACAGCTGGCAGCTCACTGAGTACAAATCATTAGACAATTCATTCACTATCTCTACCGTTGGCCTTCAGTTTTTATTAAACAATATTTACGAAGGCGTATCTTTCTAAACCATTTATTATTTCATGCAAACAACCCAGGCAAGCATCATCACCATTGGCGATGAACTTTTAATAGGACAGGTGATAGACACCAACAGTGCCTGGATGGCACAGCAACTGAACAAGGCAGGTATCCGTGTTTGCAGGCGGGTAGCAGTAGGCGATGTGTGGGAGGAGATATGGAATGCACTGGATGAAGAAAGCCACCATGCAGACATCATCTTAATAACGGGCGGGCTTGGCCCAACAGCAGATGATATTACCAAACCCTTACTCTGCAAATACTTTAACGGTAAAATGGTGTTAGATGCAGGTGCCCTGGCCAATGTGAAAAATATTTTTGAAAAGATACTGAAGCGGCCGATGATTGAAAGCAACCTCAAACAGGCGGAAGTGCCGGACAACTGTAAAGTGATCCTGAATAAGCAGGGTACCGCTCCAGGTATGTGGTTTGAAAAACCACACGCCTCAGCTCCTTCAGCAGAGAGGAAGAAAAAGATTTTTGTAAGCCTGCCGGGCGTGCCGCATGAAATGAAAGGCATGATGGAAGAAGAGGTTATCCCGGCATTGATAAAGCATTTTACGTTTCCGCATATTGCCCACCGCACTTTATTAACGGCCGGTGTGGGCGAATCTTTTTTAGCAGAACTCATCCATGATTTTGAAACCGCATTGCCGGCACATATCAAGCTGGCATACCTGCCCAATTATGGAATGGTGCGGCTTCGTTTATCCACCGTTGGTTTTGATGCCCCGGCAGTGGAAAAGGAAGTGCAGCAATTGTTTGAAACCTTACAGGAATTGGTAAAAGCGCACCTGGTAACAAATGAAGATGAACCCCTGCAGGAGGTAGTGGGCAAATTACTGAAAGCACAAAACAAAACTGTGTCTACCGCAGAAAGCTGCACCGGTGGCCATATTGCCAGTTTGCTTACTGCCAAAGCAGGTGCATCAGCATATTATAGCGGCAGCGTGGTAAGTTATTCTTACCAGGCAAAAGAAGACCTGTTGCAGGTAGATACGAATACCCTGGAAACCTTAGGGGCAGTGAGTGAAGAAGTGGTAATACAAATGGCAAAGGGCGCATTAAAAAATATTAAAACAGATTATACCATTGCAGTATCCGGCATCATGGGGCCCGATGGCGGCACGGCGGACAAACCGGTGGGAACGGTGTGGGTGGCAGTGGGTAATGCTCATTCCCTCATCACACAAAAATTTCATTTCCGTTTCGACAGGGAGCGGAATATTGAACTCACGGCAACGAATGCCTTGAATATGCTGAGGAAGTTTATGATCACACCCGGCTACTCGCAGGAATTATGAGAACATAACTTAGATAGAAACGCTGATTTAGCAGGTTGTTACGGATGAACACAGATTCAATTTTATTTTAAAAGAATGGGCTGGAAGTTAACGGTCTTTATATTCTTTATTTAGAAATCCCCTTTTTAGCTGGCATCCAATCCAGCGGATAAAATCCGTTTAACCTGCTTTTATCTGCTCAATAAGCGTTTCTATCCCTAATGAAGGAAATACTTTTACAATGTGAGCAAAAGCCCAATAAAGATATTCCGTGCAAGAGTGCGACGTCCGCCCGGCCCAGGGCTATTCGGACGGGCCACCGAAGCAGCACAAAGCACTACTGCCCGGCAATAAAATTTACCCCTCATTTTCCTACCCATAAGTATTAACCGGAAATAATTACCTTTGGCACCGATTGCGCCAAATGAGAAAACCTGCCTGTGCGGTTTCTCTGATTTTTCATTTCAAACTGTTATCTGATATGTCTGTAGTTGATTTAATAATGCCAAAATTGGGGGAGAGTATCATGGAAGCCACCATCTTAAAATGGCATAAAAAACCGGGAGACCCCATTAAAGAAGATGAAACCGTGCTGGACATTGCCACAGACAAGGTAGACAGCGAAGTTCCCTCTACTGCGGCAGGGGTGATAGAAGAAATATTATTCAATGAAAATGATGTGGTGCCCATTGGTACCGTCATTGCCAAAATAAGAGTGGGTGCCTCTTCTGCTGTTACTTCTACCACAGTTAATGCCACCCCTGCGCCGGTATATGAAGAAGCCAGCGTGGTAGAACATATCCCTTATGAACCCGCACCTGTGGCAACCCATCCTGCAGCAGCTACCAACACGATAAGATTTTATTCGCCTTTGGTATTGAATATTGCCCAACAGGAAGGCATCAGCATGGCCGACCTGGAAAAGATCCCCGGCACCGGCCAGGATGGAAGGGTAAGCAAAAAAGATATTTTAGCATTTGTGGCTAATAAAGGAACGATCAGTGATCAGTCACCAGTGATGAGCGTTCAGCCTGCAGTTGTAAGCCAGCAGGCTGTACCTGTTGTACAAAAAACCGAACAGCCTGAAGCAAAAAATGAGCTGACTGTTTACGCCGGCAATGTAGAAGTAATTGAAATGGACCGGATGCGAAAACTGATTGCCAAACACATGGTAGACAGCAAGCATACCAGTGCACATGTTACCAGTTTTGCAGAATGCGATGTAACCAACGTGGTGCTGTGGCGTGAAAAAGTGAAGAAAGATTTTGAAAAAAGAGAAGGCGAAAAGATCACCTATACGCCCATATTCATTGAAGCCATTGTAAAATGCATCAAGAAATATCCCCTGCTCAGCAGTTCGGTGGATGGTGACCGGATCATCATAAAAAAAGACCTGAACATCGGCATGGCTACTGCACTGCCCAGCGGCAACCTGATAGTGCCGGTGATAAAAAACGCCGACCAGCTCAACCTTACCGGCCTTACCAAAAGAGTGAACGGGCTGGCCAATGCCGCAAGGACAGGGAAACTGAAACCAGACGATACTACCGGCGGAACTTTTACCTTAACCAACGTCGGCACTTTCGGCAGCATCATGGGTACGCCCATCATCAACCAGCCGCAGGTAGCCATTATGGCGGTAGGGGCCATTAAAAAAAGGCCCATGGTAATTGAAACCCCGCAGGGCGACAGCATTGCCATCCGCCACATGATGTACATTTCACTAAGCTACGATCACCGCATTATTGATGGGGCGCTGGGCTCTACTTTTTTAAATGCCGTAAGTAAGGAACTGGAAAATTTTGATGGCAGCAGGACGATCTGATAAGGATATTTTTTGCTGACCGGCAGCAGTTTTTCATGGGAGCATCGTTGTGCCTGCCTGCCGGCAAAGCCAGGTCACTCCCGTCCGAACGGCGTTCAGCCGGGCGGGCACTTGTACTGCATACCAATGGGCACCTTTTATCCACACGGTCTGGAACTGACATTTAGTTTCAACACCATTGCAATTTTATTAATTGACAACCACAGCTAAAATAATATCAGGGTTGATAGTAGTGGAGGCTTTATTAACAGCTTACTATTTTCATTCTCAACCTCACTGTGAAGCCTGCCTGCCAAACATACCTTGTGAACCCTGTATAAGCAAAGAACAGATCATGACTTTTAAGGCAGGGATTTTCATTGCACCTGTCACAATTGGCTATTTGTTTTACATAAACTTTCGGCGAATAAAAATTGCTTAGTTATTCCTGGCCTGGATAGGTGTATTCGGCAAGACTGGAAGGCGGAAAGTGTTATTACAATTATACCGTCTTACCAGTCCATTGCGCACTGGCTGGTTTGCAGTAAAACTGTGTGGCCTGGCTAAACCAGTCAGGTTTAATGAAGGAAGTACGCCAAACTTAAACCCAGCTTACGCAAAAGGCCAACGCCAAACCTGCCAGAAGGCTATGATCGACTGCTTAACGTCTTCCCGCCTCACCCGCCAATCAATCAACTTATTTTTTTAAGAAGCGAAGCAACTTGGGCAACCGATTATATTTCAACCCCACATATTTTTCTTCCCTTGCACCAAAGCTGCTGTAGAAAAAAGCCAGGTTTGGGATATCGCTGCCTTCAAAATCAAGCAATACATTTTCACCTGCATGATCTTTTATAAAAGCATTGATCAGCGCATGAGAAGCACCAAATGCTTTACCATTGGGGTGGTTGCCCACTAAAATATAATAAGCCCTGTTCTTAAAAAAGAAAAAAACACCCGAAGCCAGCAACGCTCCTGCCACCGTATATACACCATAGGTGACAGCCTTTTGCTGTGCGTGCAGTAATTGATATAACTTTTTAAAATTACCAAAATCGTCTTTTGTTACTGGGGCAAATTGTTGTGTTTGTTCCATTGCCAAACGGATCACTTCATCCACTGCAAAATCTTTTTTCACCACAACCTTCAGCTTCTCTGCTTTTTTAACATTGCGTTTGATATTATCCCTGAATTTGTCGTAGAGTTTTTCGTAAGGTTCATTCAGCGGCAGCACATAGTTCATCCTTTCATACAACTGAAAATCTTTCAGCTGAAAGAAGTTGCCGTGGTTCAGGTAAATATCCCGGTACTTAAATTTTGCAGGAATTTTTTGCAGAAAATCATTCAGCAATGCTGCAGAAATATTTTTTCCAAACAACCCAAGACAGGAAGTAAAAAAAGGCTGGTACAAATAATGGATGCCATATTTTTTATTCCAGGTCAGCGGCATCACGGCCCCGTAATCATCCAGCACCAGCGCATCCCAGTGCTTTGCCATGGTATCCAGATAAAAAGAATTGGCATAGATCAACCCATTATCAGCAGTATCAATACAGGCATCCCACCTGCGTTTATCAATGTGCTCGTATGGTACATACCGGATGTTCACGGCTAAAAAGCAAATTGAGGAAAAAACTTTTTCAACGTCAGATTTTGCAGGTTGATACTGAAGGTAACCTTCTTGAAAAATGTATTGGCTTCCGTATCCGTTTTCAACTGGTCTTTGAATACACTGCTGTAAAAAATTGGCGCATAAATATTGAGCACATCTTTGAAGAGTGTTAGCTGCAATCCGCCCACATACAAAAACCTTGGCGTAAACGCATTTTTGCCCCATGCTTCTGAATAGGTGCCGGCATCAAAAAATATTTTTACCGGCAGTTTCAGCGGGAATAATTTTTCCGGTAACGTGGTATTTACATTCACCGCTGCTACCCAGTTTTCAGAATATCCCTGCACACTGCTGTAAGGATCCAGCCGGAGTTTAAGCCCTCCCCCATTTTGTATCATCACCTGCTGTGCCGCCAGGCCGCCGTTTTTTACCAATACGTCGCCAAAAGCAGTAGAAGCGGTACGGCCTAAAAAATAATTACTGTTGGTGTAATCATCCACACCATTACCGGCCAATAATTTGGGTTGATACAAATAGGCAGTATTATTTCTTTCGCCGGTATATCCAAATGCAGCAGCAAACAAACGCAACTGCATACCTCCGCCCTTTGCATAATTGAAAAAGTAATTGCCGGTAGCATTGATCCTGTAAAAACCATCTCCCTGCTGTACCTGCAATTGGTAACTATATGGATATAACGCCCGGCTGTTTGCAGCAGTAAAACTTAGCTGATTAATATAACGGGTGGTATTTGAAAACCCCTTGGGATAACTGTTTATGCTATCGCTTCCAATGATATAACCGTACTGATCAAATTGCTTTTCGCCAATGATATAAGTGCGGATATCCAGTACCGTTGATAAACTGCTCCTGGCACCATGCTTAAAATGAAACGCCAGGAAGGGAACTGCCCGGTAATAATTCTCCACTATTTTTTTGCCATTTGTATCGAGGCTATGGTTGCTCGAAAACCTGGAGGCAGTCAACCCGGTCTCAATTTTATGAAACCCGCCGGCAGGATACCAATGATAATTCAATGTCCCGATCCCATTTAACTGCCTGCTTCCGGAAGCATACATAGGGGCAATAAAGAACTGGAACTTTTCTGCAGGCAAAGTATGATTGTGTACCGCCACACCCACCATCAGTTTATCATAGATATTAAATCCTGCAACCGGTGAAATAAAAAGGTATTTGTATTTATCAGTATCTTTTAAACTGAAGAAGGAGGCCAGCTTTGTTGTACGTTGGGCGTTGGCATCAGGCAGGGCTCCTTTTTTTGAAAGAAGGGCAAACTCCTTATCCAGGTTTCTGCCACTTACTGCTTCCACCACCTGTTTAAAATCTTCGGGATAAGGATGTTTAAATTTCCAGCGCTTATAATATTCCTGCATGCAACTGTCAAACATTTCCCTACCCAGGCTTTCCTCTAAAAACTTCATCCACCGGCTGGTTTTATAATAAGCACTCAGCCCGTAATTTAGCGCTGAAAATTTTTCTGATGTTGTTTCAACCGGCTGATCCTTATACGCCGCAATCACATTGTTCAGCATAAATTTATTGTAATCAGCAGGTGTACGGTTGATCCAGAAATCATTTTCTCCTTTCGTTTTTATTTTAACCGGCTCCGGTTCATAAGCATACCGGCTCTTGTAATATGTGTTCATCCCTTCATCCATCCAGGGGTGTTCCCTTTCATTGCTTGCCAATATACCATACAGCCAGTTATGCCCCACTTCATGTTCAATTACACTTTCCACAGCCCTTTCGCTTTTCATTGCAGATATCAGCGTAATGGTGGGGTATTCCATACCGCCTGAATAGGGCAGTGCTGCCTGCACTGTTTTCACGGAGTTGTAGGGGTATTCCCCTATCAGTTTGCTTCTGGTTAATACGGTTTTCTTGATATAGGCCACTGCATTTTTCCAGTACTGGTGATCCCCTTTTTCCGGAAGGGAATATGCCGCCACCCTAATGATCCTTCCGGAAGGAAGTAACAGGGTATCTTGTTTTACCACAAAATTTTTATCTGCAAACCAGGCAAAATCGATTACATTATTTTGCCTGTACACCACTGTACGTAAATTATGTGCAGAAGGGACGGCAGTTACC
>JAYVUL010000412.1:0-3401 GCA_043787935.1 Chitinophagaceae bacterium
GGCTGCCGACGCTACCTCCATCAGTAGTAATATGATCTGGTCGATTGTGGTTAACAAAAGCGGAGAAATATGGATTGGTAGTATAAATGGCGGCCTTGATAGATTTAACACCTCCACAGGTACCTTTTATAATTACCAGTACCAACCCGATAATCCCAATAGTTTAAGCCAGCGCACGGTTTCTGTTTTATACAAAGACAAACAAGGCAATTTGTGGATTGGTACCCACAGGGGTGGTGTAAACTTATATTCACCTGGATCTGAAAAATTTAATCTTTACCGGCAAAAGCCCTACAAAAACAGTTTAAGCTATAACGATGTAAAAGCATTTTGCGAAGACAGACAGGGAAACATTTGGATAGGCACAGATGGAGGTGGTTTGAATTTATTTAGTCGCCAGTTAAACAGCTTTACGCATTTCAAAAACGATCCGTTCAATTCATCAAGCCTGGGTTCGAACGAGGTGCTGGATATTACTGAAGACAGCGACGGCAATTTATGGATCGCAACTTGGGGCGGGGGCCTTTGCCTGTATAACAGGGCAACCAATAATTTTAATCGTTACCGCACCAGCACCCAAGCCAACGGCCATATTAGTTCCGATTATATCCAGTGCATATTTGAAGACAAAAACCTGCAAACATGGATAGGCACCTACTTCGGCGGGCTGCAAATACTGGATAAAAAAACCATGACCTTTACACAGGTAACCCTAAGTAAGACCGGAAAAACATCCCTCACGGGGAATAATATTTTATCTATTGCCCAGGATAAAGAAGGCAATTTGTGGATAGGTACCGATGATGGCGGACTGAATAAACTGACAGCATCCACCGGTGAGTTTGAACATTATTTTCACCAGGAAGGTATGAAGCCCGACATAAGGGTTTTATTTACCGACAGCAAGGGAAATCTTTGGCTTGGGCAGGCAGGCTTATACCTGTATAACAAAGCTGCCAAGAGCTTTTCTGTTTTTACAGCTGCCGACGGATTATCATCGGTTTTTATCAAGGGTATTGTAGAAGATAACAATGGTATCCTTTGGATCAGTACTTCGGCAGGGCTTAAAGAGCTTGACCCAAAAACAAAAACTGTAAGAACCTATAGCACCGGCGATGGCTTGCAGGATATGGAATTTGAGGCTAACTCTTTTCTTAAAACAAAAGATGGCCAGATCTATTTTGGAGGCGTTAATGGCTTCAACTCTTTTTACCCCAACGAAATAAAACTCAACACATTTGTTCCGCCTGTTTATATTACCGATTTTCAGGTGCAGAATAAAAAAGTGTCCGGTGGTAATGGCAATGAATTGTTGGAACAGGACATCAGCTTTACCAACAAAATAAAACTATCGTATAAGGATGCCACTTTTTCATTCGGGTTTGCTGCCCTCAACTATACCGAATCGGAAAAAAACCGCTTTGCTTATAAGCTGGAAAACTGGGATAAAGACTGGATTAATGCAGGAAGTGAAAACAGGGCATCGTACACCAATGTAACTCCGGGCACTTATAGGTTTATTATAAAGGCATCTAACAATGATGGTGTGTGGAATGAAAAAGGGCACATCATTGATGTAATTATTACACCGCCTTTCTGGCAAACATGGTGGTTCAGATTGCTGGCGGTCACCGCTCTTTTCGGTGCCGGTTTTTATATATACCGCATCTGGCGAAAGATCCGGTTGCAGCGTTATGAAGAAGAAAAAAAAGAAGAGATACACCAGATGCAGCTACAGTTCTTCACCAATATATCGCATGAATTCCGCACACCTCTTTCGTTGATCACCGGGCCGGTAGAAAAATTATTAAAAGAAAATGCTGGTTCTAAAAACAGCCAGGTATACCAGTTAATCCAACGCAATGCAAGCCGTCTGCTACAGCTCATAAACGAATTGATGGATTTTAGAAAGGCCGAATCCGGTGTATTGAAATTACAGGTAATGCCGGGCAGCATCCCATTGTTTGTGCAGGAAATTGCGGAGGAACTGAGTGAACTGGCATTGCAAAAAAATATGTCCTTTACGGTTTCGGGCCACACGGCCATAACTGAAGTATGGTTCGACAGGCAGGTGCTGGAAAAGATCATCATCAACCTGCTTAGTAATTCTTTTAAATACACGCAGGATTATGGGCAGGTGCAGCTACAGGTTTTGGATTCGCTGGATAATTTCAAACCGCAGTTTGAAAACGAATTGGTGATCAAACACAACGACGGACCAGGGCCGTTTATTTATTTCCGTGTTGCAGATAATGGTACGGGCATTTCCCGTGAATCGATGCCGCATTTGTTTGAACGCTATTACAGGGTATCCGACAATCACCTTGGATCGGGTATAGGCCTGGCATTTGTAAAAACACTTACCCAATTGCACAAAGGAAATATTTATGTATATAGCACCTATACCAAGGGCACCGAAATTATAATAGCGATTCCGGTGAGCAAAGCTAACTATGGGAAGAAGGAAAGGTGGATGAAAAATAATAAATCGCCTGTTCGTATAGAAAGCCTGGTAGTGCCACCAGCATTGCATGTAGCAGCGAGTACGACAGAACCACTAACTGCACAATCGCAAACAATTCAATCAAAAGAGTACGTCCTTCTTATTGCCGACGATAATGCAGAATTACGAACCTTTCTGAAAGAATCACTGGAAGAACAATACCGGATTATTGAGGCTGCTGATGGAAAAGAGGCAATGGAAAAGTCATTGGAATATTTTCCCGACCTTATCATCAGCGATATTATGATGCCCGTAATGAACGGCATCGATTTTTGCAGGATCATAAAAACAACGATTGAAACAGCCCATATACCCTTCATCCTGCTCACTGCAAAAGATGGCCTCGAATCCCGGATAGAAGGAACGGAGACAGGCGCTGATCATTATTTTTCCAAGCCACTCAGTATAGACATTTTGCAACTGACGCTTCGAAATATACTGGCACAAAAAGAAAAACTAAAAGAGCATTACCGCAAAGACCAACATGCCGAAATAAAAGAGCTGGCCCACTCCACCAGAGACAAGCAATTTATGGAAGACCTGCTGGCCCTGATAGAAAACAATCTTTCAAAACCGGAGATGGATATTGATTTTGTATGTTCAGAAATTGGCATGAGTCGTACCAAACTGTACAATAAGATAAGGAGCATTACTGGCCAACCCATAGGCGATTTCATCCGCACCATCCGCCTTAGAAAAGCAGCCGAAATGATCACACAAGGTGAGCTGTCGTTGATAGATATTATGTATAGCGTAGGGATACAAACCCAATCTTATTTCTCCAAAGCATTTAAACAGGAGTTTGGCAAAACACCTACGCAGTATATAAAAGAACAGGAGAAAAAGAAATAAACGAAGTACTCCCTTCACTGGTTCGTGAGTGGAATATCAAAATTGC
>JAYVUL010000413.1:0-3316 GCA_043787935.1 Chitinophagaceae bacterium
GATGCGTTCCAGGGCCCGATAGATGTGATCCGTGGCTGGGTGATCAATCATAACCCGGTGCAGGCGAGCGACCTGCTTAATTTATTTCCTGCTACGCTGGTAGCCGGTACCGTTATAAATATTGTAAATACGGTTACAGATAAAATAAATGAGGCGTTAACCCTCCCGCTTAAGATTGGGCCTTACGGTATCCCGGAGTTTCAAATCGTACCGAGAGTTACCTTTATCCCTGAGATTTGTGTTCCGGAAATCGGGATATGCCCGGTTTGTACCCCTGCATTTTGTACCCCGGCCCTGGTAGCTGGCCCGTATAATTTTCCTGCTACAACGGTGCTTCCTCAAATAACGCTTATTCCAAAAATTCCGGCAATACCAACAGGAGGTTTACCCTCGCTGTCGGTACCCAACCTGTCTTTTACAGATGTATCCAATTCTTTAACGAATGAAAATGAATTCATCAGTTTTGTAGATAAGGACAACAGGAAATTGGGAACAGTGCGTGCCCAGTCTATCAATGACTTTAGTGCCAACTATCTCGACGGGGTATATTTTGTGAACCTGATGTCTTCCCTGGTAGGTATAGATATCGTATCCGGGATAGCCGGAGCCATCGCAGGATTTACCAACCTTGCCAATGATTATAATAATATCGGGGTGGAGTACAATTCAGGCCATGGCGATTATGCAGAATGGCTGGAGCGGATAAACCGGGATGAATTAATTTCAGCAGGAGATATCGTGGCTGTAAAAGCCGGTAAAATAACAAAGGACCTTACCAATGCCGAACAGGTTATGGCCGTTTCTTACCACCCGATAATTTTTGGAAATACACCACCGGCAGGACAGGAGGAAGCCGGAAATAAAGTAGCTTTTATGGGCCAGGTACCGGTAAAAATTACGGGTGCAGTAAAAGCAGGGGATTATATTGTAGCCAATAATAAATTACCAGGCTATGGCATTGCTGTTGATCCTTCCAGGATGTCAGTTAATGATTACCCGCTTACCATTGGCCGTTCATGGGAAACAAATTTGAATAAAGGCCCTAAAGTGGTTAATACCATAATTTCATCCCGTAATGCACCAGTTCTTGAACTACTTTCCAGGGAAGAAGAAAAGATAAATAAAATGGACAACAAGTTAAATTCCTTAGAAGAAAAATTAAGTTTATACCTGCTTAATTTAAAACATAAAAGTATCAAAAACAGAAATTTAAATTAAACTAAATGAAAAATATAGTATTGACATTCATCTTTATTACCGGCTGTTTAGCTGCCAGGTGCCAGGATTCAACTTTACAAAAAAGTGATACCGCTTTACAAACGGAGAAATATTGGCAAAACTGGATAACAGATCTATACGAAGTTGGGATTGAACAAAAAGCTGATACGTTAAAGCTATCTGCTGAAGTAAAGAAAATTATCCTGGATAAGGAGTATCAAAAAATTATTTACCCTGCCGATTATAATATTCCTGCTGCCGGGGCATTAATGAAAAAGATGGAAATCAAGAAAGCCATGTGGTACCTGATAAATCTGTATGGCAAAGGCAAAGAGTATAAAGAAATGGTACTTAAAATTATACTTCCTTTTGAACAGGGCCTTGAAATGGATAAGGTATTAATAAGCACTTTTTACACTTATGCAATGGTAGATCCGCAGGTGGGAACTTTTCAAAATGGAAAGATACAGATCAACCGCCCGGATATTCTTGAACAAAAATTCAATACCCTGAAAGAAATGGTTGCTTATATCATTGCGCAGCGTAAAACACAAAACATCAATGCCCAAAAAGCAATTGGTGCAACAAAAAGTGACCAGTTGCAAAAACTTGGTTCAGGAGAAATAAAAAATCATATTAAGGAAAACAAGTGAATTTTTTGAGTATGCAAAGTATTTGAATTTGTTCCGGGTCTCAATCGCCAGGTCCGGAACAAATTCAATATGTTTTGTAATAGTTATCTAAATATTCTTACTGCAGAGCGTAACAAAGGCGTTTAACGCATTGCCTTCCCCCTCAGGAGATCTCTACAGATATTATAACAGCTTAGCGTATCCCCATCGCTACAATCTACAATCACATTCAAAAACTATTGATAAAACGCTGCAGGATGTTTTACATTAAATCGGGTGTATTCCTGGTAGGCCTTTGTAAAAGCCAGCAGCGTGGCCTCATCAAAGTGTTTCCCGATAAAGCTGATGCTGGCTGGTAATCCATTGGGTAAAACACCATTCGGAATGGTAATAGAAGGGTTGCCTGTTAAATTGGTAATAGCCAGTTGGTCACCTGTTTCAGGCGGCGCAATGATGATGTCATATTGATTGATGATGGGATACATTTTTTGCATGATCTCGTAACGCAGGCGGCAGGCGGTGATGTATTCTACAGCAGGTATCATCCGGGCACTCCTGAAAGTATTGGGCCACCGGTCTTTATTTTGCTGCACCATGTCATCATCTTTTGAAGATCTTGTTAACTGGTCAAAAGCAGCAGCAGATTCTGCACTTATTATTAACCCCAGTATTTCATCCCCATGCAGGTCATCTGGAAATTCAAATGGGGTTATTTGCGCCCCCATCTTTTTTAATCTGGCAAGGGTTTGTTTTTCAGTGCTGCTGGCAGGAAGGGTATCGATGTAATTTTTTACATAAGCAATCTTCAGGTTACTGATGTTGATGCTACCAGTATAATTAAATGCAGCATCAATCGAAGAGGCATCTGTTTTATCGGCTCCGTGAATATAGTTGAAAACAATAGCGGCATCTTCGGCAGACCTGCAGAGCGGACCTATTTTGTCTGATGACCATGCCAGGTTCATGGCGCCTGTTTTGGCAATGCTTCCGTAAGTAGGCCGTAAACCTGTAACGCCGCAACGCATGGCAGGATCTACAATAGAGCCATAGGTTTCTGTACCAATCGCAAATGCTACCAGCCCTGCAGCAGTAGCAGCAGCAGATCCGGCAGAGGAGCCTCCGGAACCCTTACTGGTATCCCAGGGATTGCGGGTCATACCGCCAAACCAAACATCATCCATCGCCAGTTCGCCCAGTGAAAGTTTGGCTACCAGCACTGCACCTGCTTTTTCCAGTTGTGCAGCAACAAAAGCCGTTTCATTTACCACCTGGTTTTTATACGGTGGCGTGCCCCAGGTAGTATGCGTACCTTTTACTGCAAACAGGTCTTTAATGCCATAGGGTATGCCATGCAGCGGGCCTTTGTAAATACCCTTTGCTATTTCTGCATCCGCTTTTTTTGCCTGTGCTATCGCAAGGCTGTCTGTCAGTTCAATCACACAATGCAATATGGGGCCATACTTTTT
>JAYVUL010000414.1:0-21956 GCA_043787935.1 Chitinophagaceae bacterium
GTAATTTTTTTCGCTTAATTTCTTTTGCAACTGGTACAACGTATTGGGTACACCTACGCCGGTAATGAGTATATCAGCAGGTAAGCTGGATTTTAGAAAAGGGCTGATCTCTTCTTTGGTAGCGGCAATCAATAATATTTGCATCCTGCAAAATTCGCAATTACGCTTCATATTTCAGGATTAAGCATTTACCTTTGCCGAAATTTTTTGCCAGCACATGGTTTACATCACCCGTATAGAACATTTTAATGCAGCCCATAAATTGTATAACCCCGCATGGAGCCGTGAGCAAAATGAGGAAGTATTTGGTAAATGTGCCAATGAGAACTGGCATGGCCACAATTTTGAATTATATGTTACTTTGAAGGGCGAACCAAATCCTGACACTGGTTTTGTATACGATGTAAAGCGGCTCAGTGTGATTGTAAAAGAACACATCATAGATAAACTGGACCATAAAAACCTGAATGTGGATGTTGATTTTATGAGAGGAAAATTGTGTTCAATCGAAAATTTGGTTATGGGCATCTGGCATCAATTAGCCCCTCATTTACCGGCAGGTGTGGTACTGCATTGCCTGAAACTCTATGAAACTCCGCGGATCTTTGTAGAATATTATGGTGACTAATGATATAATTTACCACAAACAATTGGTACCTTTAATGGTAGTAATAATTCCGAAAGTTAAAGTATGTATGCAGCAAACTTCTGTGATCAACTTTAGTGAGATTATCCTTAAGTTAATACTGAATTAAACAGCGCTTTTACCTGGAGTGCTTTTAACCTTTTTTATTTTACGTTGTTATACCATTTGATATGAATAATAAAGTAGCCGTTTTTCGTAAAGAACATTTTAACGCAGCCCACCGGCTGCACAATCCAGCTTGGGATGATGCCACCAATGCCAAAGTGTTTGGAAAATGCAATAATCCCCATTATCATGGTCACAATTATGAGTTGATTGTAAAAATAACCGGTGTGCCGGATGAAGCAACAGGTTATGTGTACGATCTTAAACAATTGAGCGAATTGATTGAAGAAAATATACTTAACCGTTTTGATCATAAAAACCTGAACCTGGATACGAAAGAATTTAAAAATCTTAATCCCAGTGCTGAGAATATTGCAGTGGTTATCTATACTATTTTAAGAGAAAAAATTGACAGCAGGTTTGATTTGCATATCAGGCTGTACGAAACAGAACGCAATTTTGTAGAGTACCCGGTTGTATAATTTTTTTGTGCAGGCCGGTACCTGATCTTTTTGAAATATTTACTGCAACAATTGCTACTGCCTGCTGTTATATGACCAATTATTACTTTTTAACTTAATCCAACTAAATGGCTTACAAAAAAATTGAACAATATGATCAGGAGATTACTTCCGGATTAATAAAAACTTATACCGAAACCATTAGTTTGCTTGGCGAAGATGCCTCCAGAGAGGGCCTGGAAAAAACACCGGAGCGGGTGGCTAAGGCAATGCAGTTTCTTACCCAGGGTTATGGCCAGGATGCAGTGGCTATTTTAAATTCGGCTAAATTTAATGAACCGGTAAGTGAGATGATTATTGTGAAAGACATTGAACTGTATAGTATGTGCGAACACCACATGCTTCCATTTTATGGCAAAGCCCACGTGGCCTATATACCCAATGGCTATATCACCGGGCTTAGCAAAATTGCAAGAGTGGTGGATATATTCAGCCGCAGGTTGCAGGTGCAGGAAAGGCTTACCACACAGATATTGAATGCCATTAAAGATAGTTTACATCCGCTGGGAGTGGCGGTTGTTATTGAGGCGTCACACTTATGCATGATGATGAGGGGAGTGCAAAAACAAAATTCCGTTACTACCACTTCAGCTTTTTGGGGCGAATTTGAAAAAAATGAAACGAGAAGCGAATTTTCGAAATTGATCAGTTCAAAACTGCATTGAAAAATAAATTAAAAAATATAATCCCTCATGTTGAGGGATTTTTTATTTTATTTGTGGTCTAAAAAGTTAATGATGGCACATGCTTATGTATTTCCCGGACAAGGGTCACAGTTCAGCGGAATGGGGAAAGATCTATATGATTCCAATTCAGTTGCGAAAGATTTGTTTGAAGCGGCCAATGCAATGGCAGGCTTTCGCATCTCAGATGTTATGTTTTTAGGAACAGACGAAGATTTAAAGAAAACCAATATTACCCAACCCGTAGTTTTTTTGCATTCGGTGATTGCGTTTAAAACCTTGAAGGATGCAAAGCCTGATATGGTAGCCGGGCATTCCCTCGGCGAATTTTCAGCGTTGGTAGCCAATGGAGTGTTGAGTTTTGAAGATGCTTTCAGGTTAGTAAACATCAGGGCTGCAGCCATGCAAAAAGCCTGCGAACTAAACCCTTCCACAATGGCTGCGGTGCTGGCATTGGCGGATGAAAAAGTAGAGGAGGTCTGTGCCAAAGTGCAGGACGAAACCGGCGAAATAGTAGTGGCGGCAAACTACAATTGCCAGGGGCAGCTGGTGATCAGCGGCTCCCTGAAAGGAATTGAAATAGCCTGCGCAGAAATGAAAGCGGCAGGTGCCAAAAGGGCATTGGTATTGCCTGTGGGAGGAGCATTTCATTCCCCATTGATGTTACCGGCAAAAGAAGAACTGGCAGCAGCTATCCAGGCAGCAACATTTAATGTACCCTCTTGCCCGGTTTATCAAAACGTGGTAGCAAAGCCCGTAACTGATCCGGTAGAAATAAAACAAAACCTGATTAATCAATTAACCAGTGCCGTAAGATGGACACAAAGTGTGCAGGCCATGATTGCTGATGGTGCTGAACGCTTTACTGAAGTGGGTCCCGGAAAAGTATTACAGGGATTGGTACTGAAGATAAATAAGGAGATGATGGTGGATGGGGTGAGTTGAATCGACATAATAAAACGGGATGTAAAATTTACATCCCGTTTTAAATTAGCTATATTAAGGTAATTACAATGTCTTCAGCACATCGTTCATCCCTCTTACTGCAGCTGCGCTTTTATCAAAGGCCGCTTGTTCGGTTTCATTCAATTTAAAATCAAGGATTTTTTCCCATCCATTTCTTCCGATGGTTACCGGCACGCCGAGGCAAATATCTTTTTGCCCGTATTCTCCATCCAAAGCAACACAGCAGGTAAATAATTTCTTCTCATCTCTTACAATAGCCTCTACCAATGCAGCTCCCGCAGCACCTGGCGCATACCAGGCAGAAGTACCAATCAGTGCAGTTAAAGTGGCTCCTCCAGCCATGGTGTCTTTTACAATTTTATCCTGTTGTTCTGCAGTCAAAAAATCTGAAACGGGAGCACTGTTCCAGGTGGCTAACCTTATCAACGGAATCATGGTAGTGTCGCCATGCCCGCCAACTACCACTGCATTTAAGTCGGCAGGGCTGCAGCCTAAGTGCTGGCTTAGTTGATATTTAAAACGGCTGCTGTCTAAGGTGCCTCCCATTCCAATGATCTTGTTTTTGGGCAAGCCGGTGGATTGTAAAGCCAGGTAAGTCATTGTATCCATCGGGTTGCTGATCACAATGAGGATGGTATCAGGAGAATACTTTAAAATATTTTCAGCAACACTTTTTACAATGCCCGCATTTACACCAATGAGTTCTTCTCTCGTCATGCCTGGTTTACGGGGCAGCCCGCTGGTGATTACCACCACATCACTATTGGCGGTTTTGCTGTAATCGTTGGTACTGCCAACAATTTTTGTATCAAAGCCAAGAAGGGTAGCTGTCTGCATCATATCCTGGGCTTTGCCTTCGGCAACCCCTTCTTTAATATCCAATAAAACCAATTCGGTACAAAGCTCTTTACGGGCAATGTTATCAGCACAGGTAGCACCAACTGCACCAGCGCCTACAACGGTAACTTTCATGATAAAAATGTTTTATGATTAGAAGAATAAATTTTCCGGGGCAAAGGTAACAGATTACTCTATTGGGAAACAGGTAAAGGGGAAATTATTTCAACGCCGCTAAAATAACAGGGACCCCCACATTGCCAACGAATGCTTTTGCCAGTTTGCCTGCAGCATCATACACAAACAGGGAAGGGTAGGTTGTTAACTTGTACTTGCTGCCAAGGCTATAGTTCAGGTCCTGCCCCATCACAATGTTGGGCATTGAGGCAATGTTGTACTCCTGGTAAAACCCTTTTATCTGGCTGAAGGCAGCAGGCGAAGCCATTACAATCTGTACATCTTTCAGCTCTGTTTTATACGCTAATAATTCCTTTGCCTCTTTTTGGCAATGGTCACAATCCGGGCTGAAAAACATCAGCACAAAAGGCTTATCTTTTTTTAATTGGGTATCCGTAAAAGCGGTACTGTCAGGAGCAGTAAATATTTTAAAAGGGGGGATATGCTGAATATAGCTGAGTGCAGCGGCCGTAGCGTCCTGCTGTGCATGGACTATTAAATTACTGCAGATAAAAAACAGGAAAGAGATTACTTTTTTCAAGTAGTAAATTTTGGTAAAGCTACCTGCTTTGATTTGAAACAGGATGTTAACAACGGAAGGAGGAAGAGAAATGAAAAGCGGGCTATGGCCATAGCTGTGTATTTTAGCCTGCCATTTGATAAAACTTTGCTGCCGGATACCAAATTTTCTAATTAGCATTAGTATCCCTACTTTTGCACCCCGGCAAAAGGTAATGACAGGGAATGGTTAAAACCAATTTTAAAAACAATCACTAATAATTAAGATCATGGCAACTACAGCAGACATGCGTTCAGGGCTAATCATCAAAGTGGATGGTAGTTTGTACAGCGTAATAGAATTCGGACAAAATAAAACAGCCCGGGCTGCCGCAAAAGTATGGGCAAAATTAAAAGGTGTGGATAACAACCGTACCATTGAACTAACCTGGAATAGTGGAGAAACAATTTTTCCGGTGCGGGTAGAGAAAAGGGCATACCAGTATTTATATAAAGATGATACGGGCTACAGCTTTATGGACACAGAAACCTTTGAACAAATAACTGTTCCTGAAATAATGGTGGATGCACCTAAGTTTTTAAAGGATGGCCAGGAAGTAACCGTACTGATTAATGGAGATACGGACCAGCCAATGGGCGTGGAATTGCCGGACAAGATCGTTTTACTGGTTACCTACAGCGAACCGGGGATGAAAGGCGATACCGCCACCCGGACTTTAAAACCTGCCACAGTAGAAACTGGAGCTACAGTGAACGTGCCACTTTTTGTGAATGAAGGTGAACATATCAGGGTCAATACAAAGACCGGCGAATATGTAGAACGGGTAAAGGAATAATCAGGATAATAATACCGAAGATGGGCTGGTTTAGAAAATCAGCCCATTTGTTTTTTTATTAATTTTCATCATTTTTTGCCCATTTTAGATTGTTTTTACCCAAATTACCCCCAAATTTTATCAATTTTTGAGTTTCTTATTTTTTAGAATATTTGGAATTTTGTTAAATCATTCCCTACCTTAGCAGCCCGTTTGCTAAAAAACCTTTTAATATCCCAACATGGACATCAAACAAATCCAGGAGCTGGTAAAGCTCATCAATAAGACTAACATAGGCGAAATTACCATTGAGGAGGAAGGAGTAAAAATTACCATTAAGCAAAAAAAAGACCCGGTTCAGCATATCGTTGCCAATGTGCCTTCATCTGGTAATTATGCTCCTGCTGCCCAGCCCGCAGCAGCTCCTGCACCGGCAGCCGCTGCACAAGCACCTGCTGCACCTGCCGCTGCTAAAGAAGACAAGTTTGTTACTATTAAAAGCCCCATGATCGGAACATTCTACCGCCAAAGCGGACCAGGGAAACCAATTTTTGCCAGCGTGGGCGATGAGGTTGCCGTTGGCAAAGTAGTTTGCATCATAGAAGCGATGAAGCTTTTCAATGAAATTGAAAGCGAAATAAGCGGAAAGATTGTAAAGGTGCTTGTGGAAGATGCAAGCCCGGTGGAATATGACCAGCCTTTGTTTTTGGTTGACCCGAGTTAATTAGCTGATGTGATAATTAGCTAATGTGCTGATGACAGACGGTGATTACTTATTCGTTCATCCATAAATAAGTAGGTATGCAAAAAGAATTAATTGAAAAGAACCTTCTTTTAAAATTAAGTTTTGAGTTTTCTATTTTAATACTTGAGTATTGCGATTTATTAGATGAAAAACATAAGAACAGCATAAGCAAACAACTGGTTCGTTCAG
Organism: Chitinophagaceae bacterium; assembly: GCA_043787935.1. Lineage (GTDB taxonomy): Bacteria > Bacteroidota > Bacteroidia > Chitinophagales > Chitinophagaceae > Ferruginibacter. The sequence continues at coordinate 6,204 of JAYVUL010000414.1, forward strand.
GCACATCAATTGGAGCCAATTCGATGGAAGCACAAACTGCGGAAAGCAAAGCAGACTTTATACATAAGATAAAAATAGCAGCCAAAGAAGCAGATGAAACCCAATACTGGATCACCTTGTGTGAGTTTGCAAATGGTTATCCCGGCACGGCTGTCATTACAACCAAATTAACAGAATTACAAAAAATTATTAATGCCATTTTAGGAACTGCAAAAAGAAAAACACCACTTAGTTACTTTTTCAGTTTCTTTATTTTTTAAAACAGCTATTTGCATTTGTTATTGGGAAACCGCTTTATTACCAGGGGTGTTTGTATTCTTAATTAGCACATCAGCACATTAGCACATTAGCACATTAACTCTATGTTCAAGAAAATATTGATTGCCAACCGTGGTGAAATAGCCTTACGTGTAATCCGCACCTGCAAAGAGATGGGTATTAAAACAGTTGCTGTTTACTCTACTGCTGATAAGGATAGTTTGCATGTGAAGTTTGCTGATGAAGCGGTGTGCATTGGCAAGCCTGCCAGCATGGATTCTTACCTGAATATTCCCCATATCATGGCTGCTGCAGAAATCACCAATGCAGATGCAATACATCCGGGTTATGGTTTTTTGGCAGAGAATGCAAAGTTTGCACAGATCTGCACCGAATCCGGAATTAAATTTATTGGCCCTACTCCCGATATGATCAATGCAATGGGAGATAAGGTTACTGCAAAGCAAACGATGATCCAGGCCGGAGTGCCCGTAGTGCCGGGAGTGGATGGCCTGCTGGAAAGTGTGGATCATGCAAAAGAATCTGCCGGCAAAATAGGCTATCCGGTAATTTTAAAAGCTACAGCCGGCGGTGGTGGTAAAGGCATGAGGGTGGTATGGAACGAAGAAGAGATAGAGAAGGCCTATGACAATGCCAAAACAGAAGCAGCGGCCTCCTTTAAAAACGATGGCATCTACATGGAGAAATTTGTAGAAGAGCCACGTCATATTGAGATACAAATTGCCGGCGACCAGTTTGGCAATGTCTGCCATTTAAGCGAAAGGGATTGCAGTATCCAGCGCCGCCACCAGAAACTGGTGGAAGAATCTCCTTCCCCGTTTATGACACAGGAACTGAGGGAGAAAATGGGGGATGCCGCCATTAAAGCAGCCAGTGCCATCAACTATGAAAGTGTTGGTACGATAGAGTTTTTGGTGGATAAGCACCGTAATTTTTATTTCATGGAAATGAATACCAGGATTCAGGTAGAGCATTGTGTTACGGAGGAAGTGGTTAGTTACGACCTGGTAAAAGAACAAATTAAAATAGCCGCAGGCCATAAAGTTAGCGGCAGGAATTATTACCCTCAAATGCATGCCATCGAATGCCGTATCAATGCAGAAGACCCTTTCAATGATTTTCGCCCCAGCCCGGGAAAGATAACTGTATTGCATACCCCTGGAGGGCACGGTGTTAGGGTAGACAGCCATGTTTATGCAGGCTATACGATACCACCTTACTATGACAGCATGATTGGTAAACTGATCACTGTGGCGCAAACCAGGGAAGAAGCCATAGACACCATGCACCGGGCATTAAGTGAATATGTGATCGAAGGCGTAAAAACCACTATTCCTTTTCATTTGCAACTAATGGAAAATGAAGATTTCCGGCAGGGCAACTTTACCACCAAATTTTTAGAAAGTTTTGTGATGCAGAAAGTGTAAGCCTTTGTAAAAGGGTTTTATTTGTTATAACGGTGTGTTGAGTGTGGAATTGGCTACTTTGACATCATCCCCCATAACAGCCTCCACATAAAGCATGTAATACTGCGGTTCATTTGGTATTTGCAAAGCAATAGAAGCCCCTTCCCCGGCTTTTTTTATGAACATGGTATTTCCATACTGGTCTACTCTTACGAGGTACCATTCAAAACGGATACCCTTCACGTCTTCGTTATACAATCTCCATTGCGTATTGTCTTTCCTGAACATCAAATGGTATAATAATTTTGTATTTTCCCTGGTGGTTTTTGCGGGTTTTAAAATTTTTATATCTGGTATAGGCGAAGGCCCTGCCTGGTAATGGCTCCATTGATTAATTACTTTCCTGTACCACTGTTTTTTTCTTCCTTCCAGGTCAAGCAACCCGTTAAGCGAGATGAAATCTGTATTTTCAATATCCTGCCAGGCTGGTATAAAGCCGGATTGTTTTATACCCGGAATAGAATCCCACAGATCAACAGGCACTTTTCCCCAACTCATATTTTGAGTTAAGCTGTCTCTTAAGCCTTGCTTGTTTTTGGTATCTGCCACCAGCATCCATTTATTCACCTGGGGAACATATTTTTTATAATATTGTAATCTTTCATTTCCGTTTACATCCCAGTTAACATCCATAATGATCGGCCTGGCTGTATCCAGTAACCGGATTTCATCACACAATTCAGACAACCATTTTACATATTTGTTCCTGTAGTAAAAGTAATCCGGCTTATGGGTTTGATTTTCTATGCTGTACAAAACATCCTCACCAAGGTTCCAGGCAATGATATTTTTTTTGCTCAGGTTATCCTTAATTGTAGACAGTATTTTTTCTTTTTCTTTTTTCATTTTGGCTTCATCATCAATAATTTCTGGTGTGGCCAATATCCAGAAGCGGGCTACCATGTTCAGGTTATTTTTAGTGATCACCCTCGCAATGGTATTGTCATAGAATCCCGGCATTGTTCTTTCTATAGTATTGATCCCGATTTTTTTCATTTCCAACACATCTGTTTCAATTGTTTTCAGCATAAGGGTGTGCCTGTTTCTAAACCAGAAATAGCCTTTGTTATATAAGATCCCCTTAATAGTGTCAGGAAATGTTTGAAGGTTAGCATAGGCATTTGATACAGGTAAACTGACAGCCGGCGCTCTTTTTACCATAGCATTTTTGGGGCTGTTTAGTAATAATTCATTTATGTCAGTTGCCCAAACCGGTGCCTTTTGGCCAATGCGGCTGCTGTTATAACGATCAAATTTATTGTTGTAAATAATTACCGACCTGATTTCTTTGAAACTGGTGTCTATATTATTCCAGGTTTTGCGCCACCAGCTGGTTTTACCAGAAGATAGTGTTCCTGCCTCTGTGATCATTACCGGCAACCCTGCATTAAACAGGGGTAAGTGATGATAGGGCCGGTACATTGAGTCGAAACTGGTTTTTGAGGTATCCAATTTAGCTAACCCATAATCAAGCGCCTGCACACCCAGCCAGTCAATATATTTTTTGCCGGGAAAATAATCAGCTGCTGTAGCTGCATCAGGAGGGTTCCATACCCATATCACCTGGTCGGCACCTTCTTTTTTGAACAGGTTATGAATATACCGCCATGTGGTAATAAAATTCTCCGGGGTTGCAAATTGCCCAGCAATGCGCTGCAAGGAAAACCTCAGGAATAAGGGCCTGTTTAAAGTAACTGCCTGCCGGGCAAATGATTTGAATAAGCCATCATATTTTCCCTCCATGATATTTTTATATATCCTGTCATCTTTTGTTTCTGCAGCTTCACTCTTTGGCCCTTCTCCCCAATTGATAAGCGGTACGGCATCATTTTTATATACCAGCTGCAGGCTGTCGGTTGGCAGAGGGGCTTGTTCTCCCTCTTTCCATGGAATATAAAAAGAGACAATTGAAACATGTTGCTTTTGTTGCTTTTGATTGGCAAAAGCCTCCCGTACATTCGTTAATCCATTATCATTTTCCGGCTGGTAAAGCCCGGTATAGAAAACTTCTAATTCTGGCAGCGGCTTTGGTAAGAAGGTGGGCAACTGCTGCATTTTCATGTAGGCCAGGATAAAAATACTGACTACCAGGATAGACAACAGGAGGGAATATTTTCTAAGGAAGCCATGTGTTTTAACGATGAGCCAGGTATTGCTCCTGATCTTTTTTGCCACAGTGTTCAGCGACCTGTAGTTATTGGTATAACCCGAAACAGACAGGATAAACAGCATAAAGAAAACCTGTATGGAGGCTAACCCTACCATAAAAATAGTGTAGGGGTTATAGTCGTTCCAGAGCCCGTAAAAAATAGCGGTCAATGAAACAAGGGCTACCAGAATATTTGGAAGATTCAGTATAAGTGGTAATTTATCTGAATCATTTTTTGGCGTGGGGATATAAGGTACTTTTTTTCGCAGGAAGGTATATACAAAACCCACTGAATGTATCCACCAGGTGCCTATTTGCAAAATGCCTCCTACGATATGAAAGCCACGTTCTGTTTCTTCTGCCACCCATTTTTGCACATAATGCCTTACCAGTATGCCCATCGCAAACAAAGGGAAAGAAGCCAGCGCAAAACTGTAAACATCCATTTTTAATGGAATGTAACCGGTGAATAAAGAAATAACAGGAATTAAAAAGTTGATGAAAAAGATAATGCCACAGAGATAGTGAAACGGCAAAGTAAGGTAGTGCAATTTTTGCCTCCAGGTAAATTTCCAAAACAGTTTTGGGTAAGTGGCTACCAGGAGTTCCCAGGTGCCGCGTGACCATTTTAACTGTTGCTTATAATAGGAAGATAACGTAGCAGGCACCAGGCCCCTGGTAAGTATGGCCGGCACATAAAGCGACCGCCATCCTTTGGCATGTATCTGCATGGCAGTATGCATATCTTCCGAAAGCCCGGCCGCATGGCCACCTATAGAATCCAGCGCAGCCCTTCTGAAAGTGCAATTGGCACCTATTGCCTGAACGGTACCATAACTGTGCATGCACATCATCATGGGGCCATAAAACTGGTAGGTCTGCTGCGCAGATCCTTTAGCCACAAGGCTTTCTTTTTGATTGTAATAAGCCTGTACAATTTGTACAAAGCCAATAGCGGGGTCATCAAAATATGCGACTACATGATCTAAAAATTCGGGGCAGGGGATATGGTCGGGGTCAAGCACCACGCAGAGTTCGCCGGTTGCGTACTGCAACGCATTGTTGATATTGCCTGCCTTGGCATTTGTTTTAACGGTCCTGGTTACATGCTTTACGCCAAGCCTGTTGCACAGTGCTTTTACCTCCGGATCATCAGCTTCATCGCAACACCAGGCGGTGTGGGCATACGTGATATTTTGTATGGCCACCAGTGTTTGCTCCAGCATATCAAAAGGCTCGCCTGCACAATAGGTGGTCAGTATATCAACCGTATATATTTTATCCGTAACCGGTATTTCATCTGCTGATATGGAAAAGTAATGGTACCATTCGTGCATAAACTTTAAGCAGTAATACAGCATGGTGATCATCAGCAATACATACAGGGGATGGTACCCTACATTAGCCTTTTGAAACATGGTGTACAGAAAAAAGCCCAAAGAAAATACCCCGGCAATGATCATTAGCCGTAATATCCTCTTTTCTTTTAAAGAAGGTTTTTGTATTGCTGTTGGTCTAAAGTTCATTATTCAAGTACATAAAAGGGTGTATTGGCCGTAGCACAATATCCTTTGTTATTAAATACAGTTATAAATACCCTGTAAGGCCCTTCTTTTGCCGGGCACGTAAAAAAGCTTTTTTGTTTTGTGCTGTCGGTAAGTAAGCCATGAAGGGCTGCTGGTTTCTTGAAATTATTCCAGGTACGGTCCCAATGCAACCAGTCTTCTGTTAAGATTTCCCAGTAATAGGTAAGGCTGTCTGCCGGTTGCCCATCTGCCAGGATCAAAGAAACCTGGTGTGTTGACCGGGGATTTAAAATGATATTATCACGGGCCCCCAGGCTGTCTATCAGCATGTATTTTATTTTCACCGACTGGTGTATGGTAGCAGTATCTTTCCAGCAATCATTTAATACTTCTTTCACCTCTGTGGGCGTACCGTCATCATTAAAAACACTAAACCAGGTATGCGTATACTCTTCCCTGCTGCCCCAATAGTAAGCCATAGACCCTAAAAACCTCGGGTTATTTTTAGGCATATACATCTTGTAAAATTCAGCAAATTGCTCTGCTTTTTTTGTGCTGGTATTTTCAATCGGGGCCTGCCAGGTGGTGTTTTCTGATTCCCAACCTCCATTCGGCGACCATTCGGTTACAAGAAAGGGGCCGTTCCACACCGGCATCACTTTGGCTAATTGCTGGTCCATTTCTTTAAGCCTGTTATACGTGTTAATTGATATAAAATCAATATCACGGATCCTGAGGTTGATATTGATGATACTGTGTTTCTGATAACTCATGATAGTTGTGGTAACCGGGTGGTCAGGGTCTTCCGTATGGATCATTTTTAGCAGGTCCTTAAAACTGCCATAAAATCGGGAAGAGAGGGAAAATGGCATCTCCGCTTCATTACCCAGGCACCAGGCCAGCACCGCAGGATGTGCCCTGTACCTGAGTACGATATTTTTGTAAGCACGGAATAAGGCAGCTATCTTTTGTTCATCCTTGTAAAATTCCTTGAAATTGCCTCCGGGTACATCCAAACCAATCAATACCGATACATTGTATTTTTGCGATTCGTTCAGCGTAGCTTCTATTTTACTGGTATCCCATACGATAACCGTGTTGCCACCGCAGGCAGCCAGCTCAGGAATATGGGTAAAACCGGATCCTCCTTTTACAAAAAAAGGGTGCCCATTTTTATAGAGGCTGTAACGGCCATTTTCTTTTTTGATAAAAACTTTTTTAGAAAAATTGGCTGTGTTGGTGTATTTGGAATCCCTGGTGCTGTAAAACCAGGCCAACAATATGCCAATTATGGCACAACCAGCCAGCAACAGGATGACAATGATGCGTTTTATAAAAGAAAATTTTCTTACCCTGGCAGTATTCAAAATAGTATTATTAGGTATTGCTAAATGTGTTTTTCTTTCAGGTTGACCTGGTATTAAAGTATTCTTTGTGTACTAACCATATCGGCATAATAAAGGATGTAATTGGCAGGATATGATAATTTTTTACAAAACGATAATAATCCATAATTATTTTACTCCTCCGGTCCTATATCTACGGCAGTTAATCCACATTGGATATCCAAAATGAATAAATGGAATTTTATGGCATTGGAAAAATTGGCAAAAAAGGATCAGCGGTATTGGATTTTATGGAGTACCCAAAAGGCTTTAAGCCTTTGGGTATTTTTTGATTTTAATTTAAAAACCAAATTCAAATGATTTATTTACATACTATCTTATGCTATAAATATAAATACATTACTTTGTTTGGTAATTTAGTATGAGGGGCCAAATATATAAAACTTTTAAACTCAAAATGAATTGTAAGGGAAAATAATAAAGGTATTACCCGGGAGAAGGTTTTCTTCATTTGTTTTTTATCAGTACCCGCAATACAACGAGGCAAATTAAACAGGTGAATGAAAATTGTACATTTTGCAACAGGTACCAGTATTACATACGGGTTTAAAAAATGAAATTACTGATATGGGTGTTGTCCTGCTTCATTATTTCCGTAATTGGGTGAAGGAATCAGCAAATGCACAGCCTGTTATGATATAGCCTGGTTAGATGAATGGAACATCCACGTGCCATTTATCATTGCAGCAAATAGTTTTTTAGTATATTTTAATTGTTCCCGTTAGTAATATGGTTTGGGGATCAATTTCATCAACTAAATTTATTTTTTTGTATTATATGGGTTGCGTTTTTATATTCGTTACTATTTGCAGGCTGCTGTAAAATAGGGATATACAACAAAAAAGCCTGGTTATTATTAATGATCCCTGATTTTATTATGAAAAAAATTATCGTTTGTTTTCAACTGCTGGTATTGATGAATTGTATTGCCAAAGCCGGCGATATTGAAATCAGGTATCACCTGCCAGGCGCCACCCGGGTAGTTTTATTATGGGGTATCAACGACTGGAAACCAATCAGCCCGGTTCCTCCCGGTACCACCATTAAAGGTAAAACAATGCAGTCTCCTATGATAAAAGAAGGGGATTATTTTGTATTTAAGGTATCAGTTCCGCCGGGCAATGTTATGGATTATGGATTTTCTTTCACCAAAACCGAGGGCCCCTTTAATATACTGATGGACTATTGGGATGGTAATAATAAACCGGAGAAATTCTTTTACCATACCTACACCAACGAGAACCAGGTTGTCAACATTACTCCCAACTTACAATACGTACATCCACAAAAAGCCATTTCGGCATTGAGCTATGCAGGTTTCTTCTGCCTGTTTTTTTTCCTGTTGGCTTTTATAGTATTTCTTTACAGGAATTATTATTTAAAAGTACCTGCTGTTTCAATAAACCGCAAGACCCTTTTATTTTCAGCATCATTCTCCTTATTGTGTATTTTATTTATTATCAGGATCCAGGTTAGCGGTATGGCAGTTCCCTTTTTAGTTAAGCCACTGGCTACCTTTCCTGCACTGTTCAAAATAGAGTATGATGATTTTCTGTATGTCTCCCTGTTGTTTTTAATTTTTGCTTTTCTTTTTTTTATCCGCAAAAAAAGCCAGCTAACGGTGTTGCGGTTTTATATGGTATTCATTTTTGTTTCTATCGTCATTGCGTTGTTAAACAGTGAGATCATTCATGTATTAGGTAAACCATTTAATTACCAGTGGCTGTATTATTCTGATTTTTTAAAAAGCACTGATGCTTCAAAAGCGATGGGTGCCAATGTAGGATGGGAGTTCATTACGGGCGGGGTATTAATTATTTTATCGGTGATCCCTTTAACATGGACATTGTATCACCTGCACAATAAAAAAGCTTATGCCATACCGGTTGCGGTAGCCGCTTCGATGGCCATTGTATTTTTCAGCAATGCCAATCCTGCAGTATCCAGGTTAAAAACGGTGAATCCTGTCTTTTACTTTGTTAATTCATTAAACAGTTCCGGAAGTTTGCTTACTTCAGGTAAGGACCTGATAAAGGAAAGTGAGTTCCAGGTGAAAAATTCCGATAGTGTGCAGGCAAAATATGCAACAGCTTTTAAACAATCAAAAGTAAAAAATGTAATCGTTTTTGTGCTGGAATCTACACCAGCCGAATACCTTACCTGTTATGATAAAACTTTCAAAACCACTCCTTTTTTAGATTCAGTAAAGCAGCATGCGGCAATTTTTGATGCAATATATGCCCATACACCGGCAACCAATAAATCGATGATTTCTATTTTATGCGGCGTTTACCCTTACCTGTCTTTTAAATCCATCACCGTTGAACACCCCGATGTGAAATGGCCATCCATTCCTTCCGAATTAAAGGAATATGGTTACCGGTCTGCCTTTTTTAATTCCGGCGACAACCGGTATCAGAATGCAGAAGGTTTTTTAAGGAACAGGAACTTTGATACCGTACAGGATTTCAGGGATAACCCCTGTGGGAACAGTGTTTTTTCGGATAGCCGGTATAGTAAGGACAATTTAGATGGCATTGATGATTCCTGTTTATCTGTCAGGTTTTTCAACTGGGTTAAGAAGGATACTTCAAAGCCTTTCTTTTCCATGATGTGGACATTTCAGACCCACTATCCTTATTTTCCTTCCGGCAAACCAATCGACTTTGGGGTAGCCAATCCATCACTTGCAAAATACCTGAATGCACTGCACCGGGCGGATGAAACGCTGCAGCAACTGGTGGAGGGTTTGAAAAAAGAAGGGATGCTGGAATCAACCCTCATCGTGGTGTTGGGTGATCATGGAGAAGCATTTGGCCGCCACGACCAAACCACCCATGCGGCCGGTATTTATGAAGAAAATCTGCATATCCCATTACTGTTTATCAACCCGGCACTTTTTAACGGGGAAAGGATAGCGTATGTTGGTGGCATCAGTGATGTGGCACCCACTATTTTTTCTGTTATCAACAAGCCTTCGCCAAAGCAATGGCAGGGAGAAAACCTGTTTGCGGAACACAGAAGAAACAGGGTCTATTTATATTCTCCGTATTCAGATTATTTATTTGGGTTCAGGGAAGATCAATACAAATTTATTTTCAATGGCAGTGATAACAGCTTTGCTTTGTATGACCTGAAAGCAGACCCGTTTGAATCAAATAACATTGCAGGCCAGCATCCGGATTATGTAAAAACGGCCAACAGGCATTTACAGTCATGGATACAATACCAGTCTGATTACATGAATAACCTTTTAGGAATTGCAGTGAAACCTTAATGGCTGCAACAACTTATCAATAAATAAAAATACAGGCAATGAAAAGTACAAAGCGTAAAGTGATCACTGCTTTGCTGGTTATGTTGGCTTTAGCCGCAGGGTATAAATTCCTTTTTCCTGCATTGTACCGCACCTATAGTAAAGATGAAGTAACCGAACTGCCGGTTGAACCCTTGCTGGGTGTATATAACAGGCTGGATTCACTTTCGGGTAAAGCCCTGCTGCCCTTACAGCATATTATGATCAGGTGGAATAAAGCAACCGCCACTGAAGGCTATAAAGATAAATTAAAACCGATGCTGGCAGCCGGCAAACCAGTGCTGCTTACGCTGGAAACCTGGCCTGTTCCGGGAAATAAATTGGGAAATGAAAATATACTTTCCGATTTGGCAAAAGGGGAGTATGATGAAAAGATAAAGGACCTGGGCGTTTTTTTATCAACTTATCATCAACCCATTTTGCTGCGGCTAAATCCGGAAATGGAAGTGTATGTAACAAGGTATCCCTGGCAAATGCAATCATCTGAATTATATAAACAGTCTTTCAATCATTTTGCCGAATTGTGCAAGAGCGCTGCACCTGCCGTTAAAATAGTGTGGGCACCTGCAGGGTACCCGGGTGCAGATGAATATTGGCCGGGGGCCCGCTGGGTAGATTTTATTTCGGCTACCCTTAAAAGTAAGTCGGAGTCGATGACAAAAGATTATCCTGAAGAAGCGTCTATGGCACAATTGATTAAGCGCAAGATTTTTCGCCTGAGATTTTTTGACAGGCCGGTATTATTATTAGGATCAGAAAATGTAAAAAAGGAAAATTTTCAGCAGCAGTGGCTTGATTCTGCAGCAGCCGGCCTCCGGCAAAATGGGGAGTTGGTGTATATGGACGTAAATGCAGCAGAAAAACTGGACAGCGTAAAAAGGGAGCAGGGGAGCAGGGTTATTACCGGGGTGTATGATCCCACAGTAAAACTTGCTTCGAACAGTTCTATTGCTGTGGAGCACCTGTTTGTAAATATTGGGGGCCTGCAGGATGGCAGTTTTAAAAGAGAGTTTGATAGTGCAAAATGGAGGAACCATGATGTAATTGTAACCATGGAACCATGGAAGAATAAGCAAAAAAAACAGGCAAAGGACCCGGACCTGCTGGTTAATATTTTAAACGGGAAATACGATCAGGAGATAAGTGAATTGTACGGCATCCTTGCCACCACTAACCATACGGTATACTTGCGCTGGCTTCATGAAATGGAAATTCCCATTACCCGCTATCCCTGGCAGAGCCAAAACCCGGTGATGTACATCAAAGCGTTTCGGTATTTTGTGCAATTCCCAAAGGTAAGGCCGGCAAATATCCGATACGTTTGGGGGCCGGCAGGCGATAGGGGATCAATGGAGTTCTGGCCGGGCTCGGATGTAGTTGATTTTATCAGTATCGCTATTTATGGCCTGCCTGATAAAAACATTACCGATCACAACAAGCAGGAAAATTTTAATACCATCTTTAAACGCAAATACAACAGGTTGAGGTTTGCACACAAACCGCTTTTTATAACCGAGTTTGGAGTAAAGGGGCCGGAGGAATATAAAAAGAAATGGATGGCAGATGCAGCCGGTACCATTATTGCCAACCGGGTAATTTTTGGAGTAAGCTATTTTAATTTTGCAGATTCACCAAAAGCCTGGGGCAATATTGAAGCACCCGACTGGAGTATTACCCCGGCTACCTTTGCAGATTTCCTGCAACAATTGAATACCGGGCTGAAACAGTAATTGCCGTTGATGCAAGCCTCGGAATTGAAATGCTGACAAATCATTCCTGGTTATTAGAAAATAACTTTACTGCTGCAGGCAAAAATACAAGGTTCTGTTGAATCATTTACTTTAAATCTTGTTAGCAGCTTACGTAATGGCAACGTGTAAATTTAAAGTATTGGGTGACAAGAAATTACTGAACAACAGATTGCCATTTACTAAATAGATTTTTATTTATTAGAATTTATATTTTACTTTTCAGTCAAATTTGTTTTCAAATATCCCCCTTGAAAGGCCTGCACTCCATTAAGAATCCAATACCTTTTATACCATTCTGACCAAGTCTAATATTCTTTTATTTTAATTAATGTTACTAAATTGATCCGTTTTCAGATCCAATAATAAAGCCTGCGGAAATACGTTACTATATATAATATTATGTTGAGTTTATTTAATATATAAACCACGTAATTCATTTTATGCAATCCTAATGCGCTTAATATTTTTAATACACTTATTATGAAAATGAGTTTTATCAAATCCCCGGGAATGTTGTTCTTGGTCTGCTTTACCCTAATGAGCCTGTGGGGTAAGGGGCAAACAACTGGTGATTACAGATCAAATGCTGCAACCGGTAGTTGGAGTACCTTAGCTACCTGGCAAAGATGGAGTGGGGCCTCCTGGTTAACACCAACTGTGGGGCAAGGGTATCCCGGGCAAAATGCTTCCCCTGCATTGGTTACGATACAAGCCGGGCATGTCATAACACTGGATGTTTCTCCTGCCAATGGTATTGGGGCGCTTGATTTATCAAGTTCCTCCACCAGTTCAAGCCTTACTTTTAGTGCAGCTAATATTTTGTCCATAACAAATAATGTTACGGTAAATGGCGCTTCCCTGAATAATAACCAGGAAAATTTATTGGATGTGGCTTCGGGTAGTTTAATAACCGGAGGAACGCTTACTGTATCAGGAAGCAATACCGGGGCAAACACGAAGAAGGGTACTTTACAAATCGGATCAGGTACGGTTGATGTGACAGGGAATATTACCACCAGTGCAAACGTGAATGGAAGTATTGTTTTTGCTTCAGGTACTTTATTTGTTGGAACAGGATTTACCATTGGAAATGCGTCGGGGATTACAGTTGGAACAGGAACCATTAATTTTGATGGTGCTGCCCAAACGGTTCCGGGATTTACCTATTATAATCTCACACTTAGAAACAGTGGTAACAAGACTATCTCAACAGGTATTACTGTTAATGGCACGCTTTCTATGCAGGGAACCGCTGCAGCAATTACCAATGCCCCGACCTATGGAGCGGGCGCCACCTTAGAATATAAAGGAAGTAGCTCTCAAACGGCAACGGCTATTGAGTTCCCTTCTGCAAGCGGGCCCACCAATTTAATAATAGATAATTCCAGTGGGGTTATATCAAGTTTAGCACGCACCATATCAGGTACACTAACGCTGAATGCCGGTACATTTACCAATACAAATTTTACATTGGCATCAGGCGCCACCATTTCCCGGAACAATGGTTCTTTGGCAAATGCCCCAACATTTACCACCACAGTAAATGTAATTTATACCTCCACCGGTGCAACCAATACGGGAAATGAAATTCCTGTAACTACAACTATCTTAAACGGATTAAGTATTACCGGTTCCGGTACGGTAAGTTTAACAACTGATGCTACGGCTAAGGGGGCTATTTCTCTCAGTGGTGGTAGTTTAACGGTAAACGCCTCAAAAACCTTAACCTCATCTAGTACAGGGAGTTTAACTGTTGCTTCGGGCAAAATTTTGACTATTTCCAATACTGGCACCGTAATAAATCAGGCTATCACTTCAATGAGTTTAACTGGTGCTTCGGCAATTACAGTCTCTGGCGGAGGTACTTATGTTCATAATACTGCAAGTGGTGGCATTGCCACTCAATTGTCCAGTTTTAATATGATTTCAACAAGTAATTTTATTTACAGAGGTGCTTCTGGTGCAATACCAAATACATCTTTTACCGGAAAAACTTACGGAGGAAACCTGTCTTTTGAAAGCACCAGCGGTTCTTATACAGTTACGGCAACTGGTTCCAGTGTTGTAACGATAGGTGGAAATTTAACCATAGGCGCTAATGTAACACTTGATTTTATAACCGGAGGAACGCCCTTTACTGGAAATGTAAGTGTAGCTGGAACTACAACTATTGCTTCAAGCGGTTCATTTACCACAAACAGCACGGGGCAACTTATATCAACCGGAACTGTTACCATCAATGGAACGTTAACAATGAATTCAGATGTAACTGTTGGAGGGGATTGGATAGTTGGTGCGGCTGGAACTCAAACTAATAATTCAAAAGCAGTTTTTTTTAATGGTACGGGTACACAAACGATAACCAGGACAGGCGGTGGAAATGTAACCTTTAATTATTTGGTGCAAAACAAAGCCAGCGGTGATATCGTAATCAGCAGCTCACCGGCAACAGATGTCATAATAAATTCTACTGCCGGTGCGGTATTTCAAATGAATAATGCCGGACAGTTTGACCTTAATGGGCGCACATTAACCCTGAGCGGTACCAATGGAAATATACAGGTAAATAATGCCGTTCGTACCATTAAATCGGGTACTACAGATAATGTGGCCGGAGGAAAACTTGCCATTAGCGGAACCAAGGCAGTTACCAATAGTGCAGGCAGTGGTTCATTGAGTTTGGGGGTAAACGTAACCGTTGTGTTAACTGCTGACCTGGATTTTGGAGTAGCAAGCCTGAGTACTGTAAATGGTACTGTGCTGATAAATAGTGGTGGCAGCATTACCATCAATGCTCCTGTTTACGCAAGCGGTTCATTGCTCAATATCAATACCGGAGGTGCTTTTGCATTATATAATAATGGAACTTCAAAAGAATCTGCCGGTTGGTACAGGAATACGGCAAGCACAGGGTCAGCACAGCAGGGAGTGCCATGGAATTTTTCTGTAACCGGATCTACTTCGGTTACCTGGAACAGTGTGGCTGATGCCAACCCGAGGTACCTCAACGGAGACTTTACCCTTGGAAGCGGAGCATCCTTTACATTGGGTACCGCCAGTTTGGGCGATTTATATGTTAGAGGGAATTTCAGTAACAGCGGAACTTTTAATGCCAATGGCAGACTGGTTACCTTACAGGGGGGAGCAACTGCCCAAACCATCACCAACACAGCAGCCACCGTATTTGCATTTCTGACACTCAATAATTCAAATGGAATAACTTCATCAGGTAATTTTAGTGTGGCTAATACCATGACAGTAAGTGCCAGTTGTACCTTTACCCCGGCTGCAGCGGATATTATCAGCGGCGGAGCAGGTACCCTTACCGGAAACGGAACAGTGAAGGTTACCAGGACAACTGCTACAGCAGATTTTTCTTCCCAATATACTATCACCACCAAAACACTAACCGATCTTACAGTAGATTATAACGGTGCAGGCCAGGTGCTTTCTAATCTCACCTACGGATCGGCAGGTTCAGGAGGGTTAAAAGTGAGCGGATCCATTTCAACGGGAACAAATAATTCAACAGTTGCAGGTACATTTACTGTTACCGGTACCTTTACTCCCTCTGGCGGAACGGTCACGATGAGTGGTACAGGCTGGGGTATCAGCAACAGCGGCACACTTAGTTTCAGCAGTTTAACGATAGCCGGAACGCCGGCAACACAACCGGCTTCAAGTTATACTGTGGCATCCGCATTGACCGTAAATTCAGGGGTTAGTTTTACCCCAACGGGCGGAACAATTACCATGAGCGGTGCACCGGGTTCAATTACAAATTCAGGAACCACATTAACTTTCAGTAGTCTAACGGTATCAGGTACCATTACGGGAACCGGCAATTTTGGTGTGGCATC
>JAYVUL010000415.1:0-9281 GCA_043787935.1 Chitinophagaceae bacterium
GGAATGAATAACAACTTCCAACACAATTATTTAAAACCAAGAAGTAGCAACCCAAAAGTTGCAGTTTACAAAATGAACAACTATTTTAAAAATGTTTTATTCATTGGGCCAAATAAAAATCTACGCGGCGGTATAGCTTCTGTGATTGAAGTATATTCCCAGTCAATAACCCCTTTTAATTTTATTTCAACTTATAATGAAAAGAACTTCGTTTATAATTTTTTCTATTTTATTTATGCGGTATTTAAATTTATTTACCGATTGATCAGTGACCGCAATATCAAAATTATTCACATGCACAGTGCCTCGAGAGGCAGTTTTTTCAGAAAATCAATACTCGTAATCATCGCCAGGGTTTTTGGGAAAAAGACCATATTGCATATTCATGGCAGTGAGTTTAAGATATTTTATAAGCAAACCGGGCGATTCAGGTTTTTGATCAAGTTTATACTTAACATAACAGATGAAGTGATTTGCCTTTCGGATGAATGGAAAATATATTTTGATTCCATCATTGGAGAAAGGACCAAAAAATCCATAGTAGTTAACAATCCGGTAGTATTACCTCAAAAATTAAAAAGGACTGTTCCCGGAAGCCCTATCATAGTATTATATTTAAACCGCATAACTAATAAAAAGGGCTCCCTTGATTTAGTGGAATGTTTCAGGCTGCATAAAAAAGAACTGGAAGGAAGTTTTAAATTAATATTTGCCGGAGCAGGCGATACAGATGAATTACTGCATGCAATCAAAAAATATGGCCTTACAGAAATGATTGAATACAAAGGCTGGATATCAGGCAAGGCAAAAGATGACCTCATAGAAGACTGTGATGTATTTACCCTGCCTTCATACAATGAAGGGCTGCCCATGGCCATTTTAGAATCAATGTCTTTTGGCAAGCCAATTATTGCCACTAACGTAGGTGGTGTTCCCCGAATTGTGAAGCCAGGCGAAAATGGCTGGCTTACAGCGCCCGGAGATATTGATGCATTGGCAAATATTTTTCTGGAGATAAAATCAAACCCCTCCATATTACCAAAATATGGTGACAGGTCTTTGGAAATAGTAAAAGATTATTCACCGCAAAAAGTGAAAGAGAAGATTAATGAAATTTATGATGACCTGTTAAAGTAAGGACTTACTATTCCTTTCCTTATAAGTGCAGTCTGTTTATTTCATTACCACCCTAAGAAGTAAAAATGCCTCTGCAGCCTTTCACTTCCCGGGTTTTTCGTGAGTACATTAATTTTAGAGGGCTAAAGGCACTCTTTTTTTTTTAATTTGCTTACGTCACTTTGCAGTTTTATTTACTGCTTTATGGCGTTGTTTCAAAGGGAAGTAAACGGACTTTGTTGCTGATGATGCTCAATACCAGCGAACAGTTCTTATCTCCATATAAATTTATGACCAACTTTTGTTGATAATAAATAACAACAGCAGGAAAGCAGCCTGGTGGATCGCTTTACTGTTGCAGGGAAATCAAAATTGCTGATAAAACAAAAATCTTATTTTTAATACTGAAAACGCTGATTACTTTTTTAATAATTATTAGGCAATGATTGGAAAATTGAGATTACAAATAATAGATTTACTTCGGGGCACTACTGTTTTACCCGTGCTGGCTGAATTAAAAAAACACCAATACCTGCCCCAAAATGAACTGGAAGCAATAAGAAAAAGCAGGCTCGAAAGGGTTTGGAACATAGCAAAAAAACATACGGCTTATTATTCAAAATTTAATTCCTTCGAAGAAGTACCAGTAATGACAAAGGAAATAATCCGTCAAAATACACCCGGCCTTATTTCCTCTGCATACAAAAGGAAGCTGTATAAGAAACAAAGCGGCGGCTCTACCGGTGTTCCATTGGTTTATTACACTACTTCAGAATCCCAGTCATATTTATGGGCATCTATTATTTTAAGCTGGGAAGCAGCAGGCTACCGGTTTGGCGACAGGGTGGGCTTCCTTGCCGGAACTTCACTGATCAAGGCTGGTTGGGCAAACAAAATTTTTTACCTGCTTTTTAATACTGACATGTATCCGGCTACCCCATTAAATGATAAGGTGCTGGAATCCCATGTTCAAAATATGAAAAGGCGGAAAGTAAAAATCATTTACGGTTATGCTAATGTAGTAAATGTACTTGCAGATTATATAAAGGCAAAAGGGGCCGGGTATCTGCCCGACTTAAAAGGAATTGTTTGTACTGCGGAAATATTATCGGATGATATGAGGCAGAATATAAGCAATGCATTTGGTGTAAAAGTGATTAATCAATATGGCTGCCACGAGGGAGGAGCCTCTGCTTTTGAATGCAGTGAAGGAAAGATGCACCTTATCAGCAGCAAGATAGCTTATGAAGTTCATTCTGATGGCTTTCTGATAAGCACTGATTTACCGAACGAAGGCTTTCTGATGCTGAAATATGATACCGGTGATATGCTGGAATTTAGTGATAAAGCCTGTAGTTGCGGAAGAACATTTCCTGTAATCAACCGTGTGATCGGACGCACAGCCGACCTTGTAATGGACAGGTACAATAACAAGCTGCATGATTCTTTCTTTTATTTCCTGTTCAAACTGGAGTCTACTGTAAAACAATACCAGGTGGTATATAATGACGATACCATTACCTTAACATTAAAAACACAAAATGCCAAAAATATAGCGGAGTATGATAAGTACCTGGATCAGGTGAGGGAGCAGGTAAAATTCAACCATTACCGCATACTGCTGGATGAACCTTTTATACTGCTCAAAAACGGCAAGCACAAACAGATCATCGATAACAGGAAACAATAATCTGATTTTTTAATAGTGCTGATTAGTCAGTTCACTTGCACAATATATTTTAAAAGACATCAATAAGTACAACAACGGCTTTTTAGGTATCATTAGATTTTAAACCCTATTAATAACCTTATTATTTTTTATGCGGATATGGTTTGATATTTCCAACTCCCCACATGTAAACATGTTTTACGGACTCATTAAGGAATTGGAAGCATGCGGGCACACGGTAATTATTACGTCGAGGCCTTTGGCCAACACGATTGAACTGCTTGACCAGAAAGGGCTGCAGCATACCATTGTTGGCGAACACTATGGTAAAAATTTTTTAAAGAAAGTATTCGGTTTCCCTATAAGGGTATTACAGCTTAAACAATTTTTAAAGGATAAAAAAATTGATGTGGCCATTTCCCAAAGTTCGTTCCACTCTCCTGTTGTGGCCAAATTGCTGGGCATACCTTCTATCTATACCAACGACAATGAACATGCCATGGGCAACCAGCCTGCCTTTTATTGTGCTACCAAAATATTGATACCGGAAAATTTACCGGTAAAAAATATTGCAAAAAATGGCATCTCTCCAAAAAAAGTATTGCAGTACCCGGGTGTAAAAGAGGGCATTTATCTATGGAGCAAGGGGCAAGCTATACAGGAAAAAAGAAATCAAAATACAAGCGGCAAAATAAAAATTTATATACGGCCCGAACCGCAAACCGCCCAATACTACAGCGGCAAGGAAAATTTTTTAGACGATACCATCATAGCACTGCAACTGAAATACAGTATCACGGTATTACCCAGGGATGCCAATCAATCCAAACATTACAAACAGGAAAAATTCCATGCCCTCACGGTGCCGGATAAGCCATTGGGCTTTGATGCCATTGCAGCTGACTGCACTATCTTTATTGGTGCAGGTGGATCCATGACGAGGGAACTGGCCATATTGGGCGTGCCTACCATTTCTGTTTACCAGGATGCATTACTGGAAGTAGACCAGTTTTTATTATCGAAAGATTTGATGCTGCATGAACCTAACCTTACTCCTGAAAAAGTAGTCAGCTACATTGAAAGTTTACAAAATAAACCGCCTGCACTGGAACTGATGAACAAGGGCAAAGAAGCATATAACTTATTTAAAAATGAAATTTTAAAATTCGAAAAAAAATGACAAGAGTTGCATTAATTGGCGCAGGGAAAATGGGTATTTCGCATTTGGCTATACTGGGGGCTCATCCCGGTGTGCAGGTAGTTGGCGTAGCAGATACTTCAAAAATTGTAACTGATGTATTGGGAAAATATTCCCCGTTTGAATGTTTTGCAGATTATGAAAAAATGCTGGACAAAACCAAACCAGATGCGGTGTTTGTGGCAGCCCCAACAAAATATCACGGCAGCATAGTAAAAGAGCTGCTTCAAAAAGGCATTCATGTATTTGTAGAAAAACCATTTTGCCTCAATGTAAATGAAGGAGCAGAACTGGTGCAACTGGCCAAACAAAAAGGAGTAATTACCCAGGTAGGTTATCACAACAAATTCATCGGCACTTTTGAAGAAACAAAAAAGATAACAGCCAGCGGGGTTATCGGAGAAATAGAACATTTTGTGGGTGAAGCCTACGGCCCTGTAGTAACAAAAAAGAAACAGGAAACCTGGAGGTCCAAACCAGAAGAAGGTGGTGGCTGTTTATTAGATTACGCATCGCATGTAATTGACCTGCTGAATTACATTGTTGCCCCTCTTGATAAAGTTCATGGTGCCATCCTGAAATCAATTTACTCAGGCAATGTGGAAGATGCCGTGTATGCTTTGTTAGAAACAAACAATCATATTTCCGGTGTGCTTTCTGTAAACTGGAGCGATGAGACTTACAGGAAAATGTCAACTACCATTACGGTTATTGGCGCAAAAGGAAAGATCATTTGTGATGCAACAGAACTGAAGATCTATTTTAAAGAAGCTGATTGCCCCAAACCTTATACCAAAGGCTGGAACATCAAACACATCAATGACTTTGCCGAAGAAGTAGCTTTCTATTTAAGAGGCGAAGAATATTCTGCTCAAATAGATTATTTTATAAAAGCTATTGAGGGTAAAGTGCCCAACAACAAAAATAATTTTGAAAGCGCATGGCTTACAGACAGCGTTATAGACAAAATAAAAAACAAAAAATAATTTACAATGGAGAGAATATTATTTGGTGATAACCAGTTTTTTGGCGTAAACCATGTGTCGGATGAAAAATCAAGGGCGCAGATGATCAAGTTTAAAGACGACAGAACAATTTTGAAAACCATCGATGTGGCCATTGATGAAGGAATCGGCACTTTTATGTGTACCACCCACGACCGAATTGGGAATATCTGCGACCTGATGAGGCAAAAACCTGATCAATATAAAAATTTCAATATCTACCCTTGCATGCCGTATGCACATAAGTATGCCAATGCTGTAACAGAACTGGGCATTGTAGGCACTTTAAAACAATATGTGCCGGGCAATTTTTTTGGTTCTTTGTTCAAAGGAGGGATTGCATTTGTATCTAAAGATTATATGTCGATGATGGAGTTGCTGATTGATGCAGAAATGAAAATGTTTAAAGGCATCAATACCCCGGTGATATTTATACAGAATGTACTGACCGATCTGTTGATGGGGCTTGGAATGAAAGATGTACTGAAGGAATACCATGAGTACATCATCAAAAAACACAATGCAGAGCCCGGCTACATTACGATGAATATGCCTAAATTATTAGAGATGCTGGAAAGTGTGGGTATCCAAAATCCTATTATTTGTTCTTCCATCAACATTGATGGTTTCAGGATGAGCGGTGGCAAAGAATTGTATGAACAAACATTAAGGACAAAGAAGGTAAGGGCCATTGCCATGCAGGTTTTGTCTGGCGGTGCCACGCCAGTTAAAGATGCCATTGAGTATGTATGCGGGCTGCCAAATATTGAATCTATTTTATTTGGGGCCTCTTCAAGAGGCAACATACATGAAACAGTTTCACTGATCCATCAATTTGACAAACAAAAATTACTAACTCAGCAATAAACCGAAAACTTCGGTTTCCCCTTCGGGTAAAAAGATTTATTAAGGGGTGAATTCAGCCGATTATTACCCGCCATTGATACATTGCACAGGGAACTTCATCATGTTCAATAATAATTATGTTACGCAAACCGTTTAATACCTTAAAGCAATTGATGCTGATCTGTTTTAACCCATAAAAATACTATGTTAGTAACCATTATCGCGGGAGCCAGGCCCAACTTTATGAAGGTGGCCCCTATCATAAAAGCTATCTTCAAGGCACAGTCGCAGGGGCTTACCATTCAGTACAGGCTGGTACATACCGGGCAGCATTACGATAAAAAAATGAGTGGGGATTTTTTTGAACAACTCGGAATTCCTGATCCGCATATCAATTTAGAATGTGGCGGAGGCACACAGGCGGAGCAAACGGCTGCCATTATGGTGAAGTTTGAAAAGGAATTGTTCGACAACAGGCCCGATGTGGTGCTGGTAGTGGGTGACGTTACTTCCACGATGGCCTGCACCATTGCCGCTAAAAAATTATGTGTGGATGTGGTCCACGTGGAAGCAGGCATCCGGTCGGGTGATATGACGATGCCGGAAGAAATTAACCGGATCGTTACGGATTCAATATGCGATCATTTTTTTACCACCAGTACTATTGCCAACGAAAATTTAAAGCGTTACCAGGTGCCTGAAGCAAGTATACACTTTGTGGGCAATACCATGATCGATACCCTTTTTCAAAATTTAGACAGGTTAAGGAAGCCATCATTTTGGGATGAGCACCAGCTCATACCAGGTAATTATTTTTTAGTAACCCTCCACAGGCCATCCAATGTAGATGACCCGGAAAAACTTAAGCTGCTGCTGGATGCTATTACCAATTCCACAGGTGAGCTTCCGGTGGTGTTTCCGGTGCATCCAAGAACTAGGAAAATTCTGGATACTTTCAATATCAATGCCGGTAAACTGATCATGATAGATCCCCAGGGCTACCTGGAATTTATTTATTTGGTAAAAAACGCCAAAGGAATTATTACTGACTCCGGCGGTATTACGGAAGAAGCCACTGTGTTGCACATCCCTTGTTTAACTTTAAGAAACTCAACAGAAAGGCCGGAAACCGTGACACAGGGCACCAATGAACTGATTGGTGATAACATTGAAAAGTTACAATTGTATTTAAAAAAGATACTGGCCAATGACTGGAAAAAAGGAACAGTGCCAGACTTTTGGGATGGCAATACCTCTGAAAGGATCATAAATATTTTGTACTCAACTTATAATAAATAACTTCGCCGTTTAAAGGATTCTTTTAAGCAATTAATTTTTACATGAAAGCTTTAGTAACGGGTTCAGCAGGTTTTATTGGTTATCATTTGGTCAACAGGCTGGCAGCCGATGGGTGGGAAGTAGTGGGCCTTGATTCACTAAATGATTATTACCAGGTAAGCCTGAAATATGACCGGTTAAAGTCGGCTGGCGTGAAGGAAGAAAATATACAGTACAACCAGCTCTATCAAAGCAATACTTTAAAAGGCTATTCATTTATACAACTGCTTTTAGAAGACAAAGAAAACCTGGATGCCTTGTTTACGCAACAACAATTTGATGTTGTTGTAAACCTTGCAGCACAAGCGGGTGTGCGGTACAGCATCACCAATCCGGCCGCCTATATTGAAAGTAACATTGTAGGCTATGCTAATTTATTGGAATGCTGCCGGCACTATCAGATAAAACATTTGGTTTATGCCAGCAGCAGCAGTGTATATGGCTTAAATGAAATAATCCCCTTTAACTCGAACGATGCAGTTGATCATCCTATCAGCCTGTATGCTGCCACTAAAATAAGCAATGAACTTATGGCCCATGTGTACAGCCACCTGTACAATTTACCTACAACGGGGTTGCGCTTTTTTACTGTGTATGGCCCCTGGGGCAGGCCGGATATGGCGATGTTTTTATTTACCAAAGCCATCATTGACGGAAAGCCGATACAGGTATTTAACAATGGGGAAATGGAAAGAGACTTTACCTACATTGATGATATTGTGGATGGTGTGGTAAGGGTCGTCAACAATCCGCCTGCAGGCAATCCTGACTGGAGTGGTTTAAATCCTTTACCTTCCTCCTCCAAAGCTCCTTATCAATTATACAATATTGGTAATAGCCATCCTGTAAAGCTTACCGATTTTATTGACGCAATTGAAAAAAAGCTGCATAAAAAAGCGGAAAAGATAATGATGCCGATGCAGCCGGGAGATGTATATAAAACTTATGCTGACATCAGCGATTTAAAAACCAATTTAGGTTACCACCCTTCTACCACTATCGAGGAAGGCGTAAGCAATTTCATAGACTGGTACCTTGATTACTTTAAGGCGGCCCCGCATCAATAATTCCCCTTCGCAGTCTTTTAATCGGGTATAATTATTAAAAAAAATTATCTTCGCACCCTTATTTTAATTTTTACAGGATATGGAGCTAAACAGTAAGGTATACATTGCCGGTCACAGGGGAATGGTTGGGGGTGCAATTTTAAAAAATTTGTCGGGCAAAGGGTATACTAATATTGTAACCAGAGTATCATCTGAACTGGACCTGCGCAACCAGGCTGCCGTAAATGCTTTTTTTGAAACTGAAAAGCCAGGTTATGTTTTTTTAGCTGCAGCAAAAGTTGGCGGCATTTACGCCAACAATACTTACCGTGCAGATTTTTTGTACGATAACCTGATGATACAAGCCAACATCATTCATGCTGCAGCAAATAACGGAGTTACAAAACTGATGTTCCTGGGCAGTTCCTGCATCTATCCAAAAATGGCTCCCCAGCCCCTTAAGGAAGACTACCTGCTGACGGGCACTTTAGAATCAACCAACGAACCATATGCCATCGCTAAAATAGCCGGCATTAAGTTGTGTGAATCATACCGCCGCCAGTATCATTGTAATTTTATCAGTGTAATGCCTACCAACCTGTATGGCTTTGGTGACAATTATGATTTGAATAACTCTCACGTATTACCTGCCCTTATCCGCAAGATGCATGAGGCAAAAATGAATAATGCTGATGAAGTGGTGGTGTGGGGAACGGGAACGCCTAAACGGGAATTTTTATTTGCATCTGACCTTGCTGAAGCCTGTTGTTTTTTAATGGAAAATTATAATGAAGAACAGTTGGTAAATATTGGAACAGGGGAAGACCTAAGTATCGCCATCCTTGCTTCTATGATAAAAGATATTGTTGGCTTCAAAGGCAAATTGGTTTTTGATTCCACCAAGCCGGATGGCACACCCCGTAAATTGATGGATGTAACCAAACTGCACCAATTAGGTTGGAAGCATACCATTTCGCTGGAGGAAGGAATAACACTTGCATACAATGATTTTGTACAAAATCATTGTAATTAGAGTTATCAGTTAATAATAAAACAGCTTAATC
>JAYVUL010000416.1:0-6706 GCA_043787935.1 Chitinophagaceae bacterium
CCCAGGGAAATCTATTGGGACAGGTTGCTGGCCATTACCGGTTGCCCGGGCCTTCATTACGCAGATTACCCGGCTATCGATCATTTTATCTGCCCTGAAAATTCGCATTTAAGTATGACCGATGCCATAACGTTTACCAAAGCGTTCATTAAAATACTGAGTGAAGAAAAGGGGTGGAAGTTTCCAAAGCCGGTTACAGCGGTCAATTAATAGTTTGCGCTATAACGACCGCCTGTTATTTTTCCATGCCTCTGACAACTTACCCTTATTACTAAACCGTCAATCTTTTTTTAAACTTTTAACCCAATGCCTGCCACTCTTTTTGCTAAATCAGCCCTGCTGATGCTGGTACTTGTTTCACTTTCTTTAATTGGCTGGGAGTATTCCCTGCGCAGCAAAGGATTTAATCTTGCCTACAATGATGATGAGGCCCTGTGGGCCAAAAACAGGCGCACGGTATACCAACCGCCTGAAAATACCACTGTGTTTATCGGTTCTTCAAGGATTCAATTTGACCTGGATATTCCCACCTGGGAAAAAACAACCGGTGAAAATGCAGTGCAGATTGCCTTGCACGGGTCATGCCCGCGGCTGGCACTGGATAACCTGGCAGAGGATGAAAAATTTAAGGGCAAATTAATTATTGATGTCACAGAAAGCCTGTTCTTCAACCCCGGTGAAGACGGCGGGATAAGTGCGCGGGTGAAATATTTAAAAAATGTTACCCCTGCACAAAGAGTAAGTGCAATGGTTGGTTTTGGGCTGGAATCGCAATTGCTTTTTTTGGATAAGGATCTTTTTTCTTTAAATGCCCTCCTCACCGATCTAAGGATCCCCAACCGGAAAGGGATCCGGCCGGATGGGATATTTCCCAAAAAATTCAGTTATGTAAATTACAGGCGGCAGGAGATCATGACAGATGAATTTGTAAAAGACACTGCCATGCAAAACCAGGTAACCGGCTTATGGAGCATGTGGGGGGCTGTATCCCATGAGCATGGCGTAAGAGGCGATACCCTGCAAAAAATATTTACCGAAATACAAACATCTGTTGCCAAAATACAAGCAAGAGGGGGAAAAGTAATATTTATACGAACCCCTTCCAGCGGTGGTTATTGGGCCAATGAACCGATAAAATTTCCAAGGGCAGAATATTGGGATCAATTGTTAGTAATTACCCATTGCCCCGGCATTCATTTTACCGATTACCCGGAGCTGAAAGATTTTACCTGCCCGGAATGGTCGCATCTTAAACGTTCGGATGCCATAGCGTACACAAAGGGATTGATCATGGCATTGGAACAACAACACTGGTTTACACATACCAACTAAACGATATTCATTTTATTACTTAACCACAAACTGCTGAATTATGGTTTTCAACTCTTATACCTTCGTTGTCTTTTTTATTATTATGCTGATCCTGCATAATCTTCCGTTTAGCTGGAAGACGAAAAAGATCAACCTGCTGCTGGCGAGCTATGTTTTTTATGCGGCCTGGAACCCGCCATTTATTTTGCTTTTGTGGCTGAGTACGGTGGTTGATTTTTTTGTAGGCCGAGCCCTGTACACCCAGCAGAATGTTCATAAAAAAAGATTATTGCTGGTGATCAGTCTTATTGGAAACCTGGGTATGCTTTGTTTTTTTAAGTACGGATCATTTTTGCTGGATAATTTTGTAACGCTGGCCAATGCTGTAGGGTGGAATTTTCACCCGGCCAAGCCAAACATCATTTTGCCTGCCGGTATTTCTTTTTACACCTTTACCACGTTGTGTTATACCATTGATATGTACAAACAAAAAAGTGAGCCGGTGAAATCCATGCTCGACTTTTCTTTGTTTGTTACTTTCTTTCCCCACCTGGTGGCAGGGCCCATTGTTCGTCCGCCGCAACTGGTGCCCCAGTTTGAAACAGAGCGTAAGGCAACTCAAAAGCAATTGCTGGAAGGATTGTTTTTGATGACGCTTGGCTTGTTTATGAAAGTGGTGCTGGCAGATAGTATGTTGTCTGCTACCGCCAATGATGTGTTTGGCACAACGAACAAATTGCCTGCATTGGATGCCTGGATGGGTGTGCTGGCATTTTCGGGCCAGATATTTTTTGATTTTGCCGGGTATTCTACCTGTGCCATAGGGGTGGCGGCCTGCCTTGGGTTCGTGCTGCCGCAAAACTTTTTTTATCCTTATGCGGCAATAGGTTTCTCCGATTTCTGGCGCCGGTGGCATATCACCTTATCAGCCTGGCTCAGGGATTATTTATACATTCCGCTGGGCGGCAACCGCAATGGCAAAGTGAGGACTTACATTAACCTCATGATCACGATGCTGCTGGGTGGCTTGTGGCATGGCGCCAACTGGACTTTTGTAGTGTGGGGTGGCCTGCATGGATTTTATCTTTGGGTGGAAAAAGCGATTGCTGATTACCGTCACGACCGGGTGGCGGCGATAGCAGTGACACCTCCCGGTGAAGTGGGTGTGCTGGGCCCGGTGCCGGAAACCTTTAAACCAAAAACCTTCCGCAATTTTTCGATTGCGTTGTTTACTTTCTTTCTCATTAATGTTACCTGGGTTTTCTTCCGGGCCGGTACGTTTACCCAGGCATGGGGCTTACTGCGGTCAATGTTTGGCATGATGCCAAAAGGAGAGGCAATGCTGACCACACTGGCCATCATCAAAGTATCGGTGATCGTAACGGTAATGGTCATAGCGCACTGGCTGATGCGGAACACCAAAGTGCTTGACGTGGTGCCTAAACTGAGCTGGTGGTTTTTTGGAATCGTGTGGGCGGTACTGTTATTATTGCTGATCTGGAGCCAGGAAAGCAGCAGTTCATTTATTTATTTTCAATTTTAATAAGGTGCCGTTAACAGGCAGCTATTAATAGCATCTGAGATGGTGAGACGGGTGATTTTTATCGCCTGTGGTATTCTGATGATATTTCTTTTCCATCTATGGTTGTATATTTGTAATACTTATAACTCCTTAGATAAGCTTATTATACCCATTCTTTAATCTTTCCGGATAACCAATCATGGCATTTTTTTTGCCCTTGTATGCATCGTTTACCTCAGCAAACGTATCAGTGTATTGTTGATGCAGTGTTGTAAACGGGAGTTAAAATTGATCCTGATGTTTAACTATCAAAACCGGTGTTTTCAATGCCGGCTGACCATAATCCTTAAGGGATGACTAATTTTGTATATTTAAAGGTTGAGTATACCAAAGCCATTAAAGCGGTGGTGAGCTGTAACCAGCTGTAATTATTTATTAAATGAAATATTGTTGCCCTGTATTATTTGTATTACTATTTCAGCTTTTTTCCGGTAAGGCTTCCGCACAGTTATTTCCCGGGATGAAAGTAAATGGCCGCACCGTGGCACAGGGAGACACGGTAAATGTTTGCAAAGGCAGCTCGTTGATTTATGAAACTACCGCTTTTGGCTTCAGTTCTATTTCCTGGAGGTTTGACCTGGGCACGCCTGCAACAGCCAACACGGCTGCCCTCCAAACAATTACCTACAATACTACTGGCATTGATACTACCACACAAACCATTTCCAACGGACTCAACAGCGATTCTATTTATATCTACGTGAGAGTGTCGGATGAAAAACCGGTGGCAACATATAATTTTTCACCAGATAATGTTTGTGGCAACATACCCATTGTATTCAGCAACGGCTCATCCGGTTTACAAAATAAATATGTGTGGAATTTTGATGATGGCACCACTGCCGGAACGGTAAGTCCCAGCCACCAGTTCCTGACAGCTGTTGGCCCATCGGGAAGCCAGGTGTTTAATGTAAAACTGGTGGCTACCAATTTTTGGGGTTGCAAAGATTCCGTTACAAAACCGGTAACCATTCAAAAAATCCCTGATGCCACTATCGGTAATGCAGACCCCAGTGTAACGTATAATATGGCTACTGCTACATTTAAAGTTTGTACCAATACCCCGTCTTATATTTTTAAATTTATCAACCAGTCTACCACCATTGCCACCAACGTTTCGTATACCATCAATTGGGGTGATGGTTCGCTGGATTCAACTTTTGCAACCTGGGCAGCAGGGGATATTATACAGCATGTGTACACTATCGGGTCCAGGATAATGACGGTGCAGGTTACCGGGCCGAATGGCTGTATTGGTATAAAAAAATACACAGTTTTTTTGGGCACAAACCCTGCAGGTGGTTTCAGCAGCCTGGGCAATACCAATATTTGCGCACCTGATTCTTTGCGGTTTGTTATTACCGGTTACCAGAATAATGCGCCTGGTACCACTTACACCATTACCGTTAACGATGGCAGTGCCCCGCTGGTATTTACACACCCTCCACCAGACACGGTGACACATGAATTCATTTATTCCTCCTGTGGTACCAGCAGCAGCAATGGCACCATATCCTTTAATAATTCTTACAATGCCACTTTAACCATTGAAAACCCATGCGATTTAACCAGTGTAAGTGTAATACCAATTTATGTTTCCGGTAAGCCAAGGGCAAGGTTTATTGTAAGCCCCAGTAATACCGTTTGTACTGGCAGCACCACCACTATCAGAAGTACCTCCTTACCCGGGGGCATTGTTACTTCTACAGGAGGAGGAGGATCTACCTGTGAAAATACAGCAACCGTGGTATGGGAAATATTTCCGGCTGCAGGATACAACATCACCAGTGGCAGCCTCGGTTCCCTTAATGGCAATCCGGGTAATGGTTTTGTATGGACACCCGGAAGCAATTCACTCAATGCGGTATTTACAGTTACCGGGACATACACCGTTAAGTTATTTGTATTTAATCAACGCTGTGGTATCGATAGTACGGTTCAGACAATTTGTGTAAGAAATCCGCCCGTTGCGTCCTTTGCCATGAGTACCAAATCGGCTTGCCTTTCCGGTAACACCAGTATTACCAATACTTCATCGGCAGGTTTATGCCTGGGCGATACCTATGCCTGGACAGTAGATTATTCAGACCCGCTGGGATGCGGCAACAGCAGCACTACCAATTACAGTTTTATCAATGGTACCAGCAGCACCAGTACCAATGCGGACATACGATTTGATTTGCCCGGCAAATATGCCATTACACTAACGGTGTCGGCTACCGGATCTGGAGGCTCCTGCAGCCCCGGTGTAAAAACGGATACCTTTACCGTAAAGGGCAGGCCAAAGGTTTCGGTAGGCCCTTACAGTGATATTTGTGTAAATACCGGTTTTTCACCTACCGCCACTATTTCCGGCTGCTATGCCGACAGTACTTTGCAATATGCCTGGTCGTTTACCAATGGTGTGCCGGTTGCGGCTTCCGTGGCTGGTCCGGGCATTGTCAGTTACGTTCAGGTTGGCACGCAACCGGTACAATTAATTGTAACCAATGAATGTGGTACAGGGTCGGCATCCACTTCAATAAACGTGATAGAACCGCCTGTTGCCAATGCAGGGAATGACACTACCGTTTGCCAGAATAATACTATCCTTACCGTTACTGCAACACCTGCGGGTGGCTCTTGGTCGGGTTCTCCAGCCATTACTGCAGCTGGTGATTTTACCCCTTCGGCACCCGGCGTATATGATTTGATCTATACTTTTGGTGCCGGTCCCTGCATTGCTAAAGACACGGTGACGGTGAAAGTGAAAGATTCCATCACCAATAATATCATCAGCCCCAGCCAATCCATTTGCATCAACACACAGCCGGGAATTATTACCGGCCTGGGTGCATCAGGTGGAGACGGCACTCCTGCTTATCAATGGCAGCAAAGCACAGATAGTTTACAGTGGACATCTATTTCCGGGGCAACGGCACTCGATTATACGCCGCCTGTTTTGGACACAACAACCTTCTACCGGAGAGTTGCTTTCACTACACTGTGTTTCGGTACACAGGGAAGTTTTAGTGTACCCGTAAAAGTTACCGTAAGGCAGAATTCAGTAGCCCAATTCAGCGGAACCCGTACTGTGGGTTGTATTCCTTTTGATTTAAGCACTGTGATCACCGTTTCTGCTTTCCCTGACAGGAACGGGCTGTACCAATGGTTTGCAGATAATGCAGCTATTGGCAGCAACAGTACCGGTATATTTCCAGGTTATACTATGCCAGTGGCAGCAGATACGGCAGTGATAAAATTAGTTACCACCAGCCAGTTTGGCTGTTTGCCTGATACAATTTCTGTTCTGTTCATTACAACGGCTGCATCTGCAGCACAATTCACCAAAGACAACAGTGGTGGTTGCGGCCCTATTACCGTATCGTTCAATAATATCTCCAGCACCAACAATAACAACATCCTGTTCTTCTGGGATTTTGGTAATGGGATCACCAGCACGCTGGCGCAGCCCGGAATCGTTATCTTCAACAGCAGCCCTTTCTTTACAGATACAACCTATCAAATTTCGCTGAAGGCATACAATGGTTGTGATACTACGGTGTGGAGGGACAGTGTACGAATAAAATCAAAACCAAAAGCAAGGTTTGGCGTAGTGTCCACCTTTGGTTGTTCCCCTTTTACCGTGCAGATCAATAATACGTCACCGGGTAATAACAATACGTACTACTGGGATTTTGGCAATGGCCATAAAGACACCAGTTTTACAAAAGGTCTTTTAAGTTATACCTACAATACCGGTACAGCGATAGATACGGTAACCATTCAATTAATTGCAGGAAATGAATGCGGCAGCGATACGCAACAAATTGA
>JAYVUL010000417.1:0-6812 GCA_043787935.1 Chitinophagaceae bacterium
CCACCAGGTCCACGAAATACAATGGGGCAACCAACCTGTCCGCCACTCATTGCCAGCATTTTAGAAGCGGTATTCAAAATCTGATCCAATGGTAATACAGAAAAGTTCCAGGTCATAAACTCAACAATCGGGCGTAGTCCGTTTTGAGCTGCTCCAACTGCAATTGCTGCAAATCCTAATTCCGCAATGGGTGTATCTATCACTCTTTTTTCGCCAAATTCATCCAGCATACCCTGGCTTACTTTGTAGGCTCCGTTGTATTCTGCTACTTCTTCACCCATTAAAAATACCCTTTCATCCCTCCTCATTTCTTCCTGCATGGCTTCTCTTAAAGCTTCTCTAAACGCAATTTGTCGCATGTGCTATCTTGATTAATTAGTTAATATGAACCGGTATTGCATTCATATAAATTGTTGACGTTAATTTTTAATAATGTGCAAATTTATTCTTTCGGAGTCAGATAAGCAAATTGAGTTATTGGCGAAATTAATTCAATCCATTAAAAAGGCCAGCTCATTCCTGAGCCGGCCTTTCAATTAAATTTTTATTATTTTATTATTGTGGCAGCAGTACCTGGTCAATCACCATAATTACTCCGTTTACATAATGCAGATCTGTAGCTAATGGATTTGCCGGATTAATAATCACCTTTGATGCGGTGGCATTGGCTATTCCCTTTACAGTTGCAGCCGCTACAAATGGTCCGCCAAATGTTGCCTGAACCGTCACCCCCGGATGAACAGCAACCGCCTGGTTTAACAAGGTTTTAATGGCAGTTGGTGAGGTTGGCAGGTTCACAGAAAAGACCCGGATTCCTGGAATCGTGGTACCCAGAATATGGTAGACGATAATTCCACGGACAGTTTGTGCAGTAAGCACCCCGTACAATGCAGGATTACTAAAAACTGTAGGTGAAGCTGCCAATGCCTGGGCGGTTAACAATGCCTGGGCAGGTGGCATGCCCTGTGCTACCAAACCCTGGTAAATTGCACCAGTAAGCAATTGCTGAAATGCAAGATCAGTAGGTGCAAACAGGGTGAGGTTAGTTCCAAAACTACTCAGGGCAGTTTGTAATTGTCCGCCAACAGCAACTCCGCTATCTGCCCGAATGATAGCAGCCTTCAGGTAAGTAAGACTGCTGCTGGTTGAAATGCCATCCCAGAGATATTGTGAAGGAGGCGCTACCAATAAAGCTACTTTATGAAGTACGCCATTTACTGCCGATACATCCACTGCGGTAATAGGAACATTATTTGCCCATGCAGCAGCACCACGCCTGCTTGGAAAAGTGGTTAACCTTACTAACGGGTTAAATGCCGGTGTACCGGTGGTTGGATTTAAAACAGATGGGTATTCCATATTTGGAAAACCAGTTGAAATGACCCCGGAAGTAATAACCTGTGGCACCACATGGTAACTTACCAGCCCAACAACAGAAGCCAGCGGTAATGCATTTATTACAGCAATACTGGGAATACCCGATGCTATAAAAGCAGCATCATTGGGTGCAAAAACTGTAAACCGTAAAGAGGGAGAAGATAAAGTGGGTAATAATCCTGCCCGTGTTACGGCTGCTTTCAAAAATGAAAATTCTGCGGCGTCCAATAAAGTCGCCAAGGTTGGTGTGGTACCATTGGAAGGCGTTACCAGTGGCGTCGGTGGTAATGGTGCCTTATTACAGGCGGTAAAAAATAAGCAAGCCATTCCCGTTAACAAACAGGCGCTTTTTATTTTATTAAATATTTTCATATTGCTTGATTTTGAAAAGATTAAAAATTTTAGAAAACATTATAGGCAAAACTAACATAATACAATCCGCCGATGATAGAGTTACCTGAAGCATTGGCATAGTACTGATTTAACAGGTTATTTGCTCCCAACTTAAGGATAGATTTGGTTGCAGGAAGTTTCATGCTAATTTGAGCATCCACTGTGTGAATAGCAGGTAATGTTTCATTTGCGAAGTCGCCCTCAAAAAAGAACGAGTCCTGCCAGCGATATGCCACACTAAAACCCAGGCGCTTTTTATTTCCAAACCCGGTGTTACCAAAAGTAAAATTGGTCCGGTATTTAGGGGTGCTGAAATAACCTACAAATCCTGCCGGTACATCTTTCAAATTATCAGAAGAAAGGTTTGCTCCAAATATAAATCCGGCTGGTAACCGGTAATCGATGCTGGCACCAAAACCATAGGTTTTAACCTTTGACGTAGTGTTAACAGGGATTGAATAAATATTGGCAACGTTACTCACGTTTACATTAGTTGCCAAAGCATTTACAATATCATTTACCGTATTTGATCCTTTTGGCTGAACCAATAAGGTACGGGTTAAAAAGTCCTGGTATTGACCAGAATATCCATATATGTCAATTAACAATTTATCCTGCAAGGCAAGCCCTTTATACCCCAATTCAAAAGTTTTAACCGACTCAGCTTTAAATGGCGTAACGGTATAGGGAGTTTTAACAGCCGGTAAAGCACTTAACAGGTAGGTGTTGGTATTCAGTTTATATTTATCTGCAAAATAAGGTACCCCACCTAATAAACGGGTGCTTGAACCTACATCCAGGTCAATCCATTGCTGCTGGGTACTTGGAAAACGATATGCGGTCTGGTAACTCATCCGGATATTATTATCCTTGGCAACCCTGAATAATGCGGTTGCCCTTGGTGTAAACTTGCCCTCAAAATTTTCGTTTTTATCATATCGGCCACTTACCGTTAGTTTAAGAAATTCAAAAAGATTCCTGGTTGCCTGGATATAGGAACCAAATTCTTTAATTGGTATAGTTCCTCCACCATCCGCAAATAAGGTACCCTCACTATTCAAATTATATTTTTTATAATTGGCGCCAACCAATATATCAGCAACCTTACTTGTTAGATGACTTAAATTATATTGTCCTTCCAGCATGGTCAAATCTGATCGGTCTGTAAACAAACCTCCACCCGGATTACCACCGATAGGAAGGCTTCTTATTTTATCAAATCCTGATTTGAATGCTTCACTGCCAGGAGCCGGCCTTCCAATATCCGCTGTAGCTCTGGCTGATTTTTGTGCATCCTGGTCGGTTAAACCGTTTAAGCGGCCTCCTAAATAAGCCTGAGAATATTGAGAAAACCAGCCGGTTGCCCCACCACTTGGTTTCCAGTCTTCATTAATTAAACGTGCTGTAACAGTTGCATTGTAACTTTCGCCAGAATTTTCCTGGGTAGTGTAAGCTCTCACCATCCAGTTTTTATGATTCAACTCCAATTTATATTGTCCCACTTTTAATGCCCTCAGACTATATCTTTCGCTACCTGTATAAATGGTATTACCGGTTCCCCAATAACCAGATAAGACTGCTTCAATGGCCGGAGTAATTTTATAATGAAATGCTCCTGAAATTTTATAATTGATTGTATTAGGACTCACCATCTCATTTTCATTATATCCTGTGCGGGATACATTGATAGAGCGCCCTCCATTGAGTGTATCAATAAAATTCTTTAAGAAAGGTGCTGCAGAAGATCCAATCGCATTAAGAACGGCTGTTCTGATATCGGTAGTGGTTTCGTCACCATACACATTTACACCGTCATAATTAGGATCGGTAGCCCTGTCGCCGGAAATGATTTTACCAGTGGTTCCATTGCGTAAATAATTCCTGGTATCATAACCCAGCCAGTCTTTGGCGGCAATGATTTCAGTTCCGATTTTAAAGGCAAATTTATCAGACACTTTTTTAGCCCAACGCAAAGACCAGTTATTATAAACGGATCCATCCCGATAACGGTTGTCGGTATTCATAACCCCCATTTTTGTCTGGAAGGAAAGGCCCTGGTATTTAAATGGATTTTTACTACTGATTAAAATGGTACCATTCATACCGCCTGGTCCGTATAAAGCTGAAGAAGCACCCGGTAATAATTCAATATTATCTACATCCAGTTCAGTAAGCCCGATTACACTGCCTACTGAAAAATTCAATCCGGGTGCCTGGTTATCCATACCATCTACGATCTGATTTACCCGTGTACTTCCACTACCGTTAAAACCACGGGTGGAAGGCGTTTTAAATGTTAAGGAAGAAGTAGTGAAATCAACCCCTTTCAGACTGCTTAATATGTCATAATATGATGATACCGGCGAGTTACGGATATTTGCTGCACTTACTCTTTCAATGGAAACCGGTGATTCCATCATTTTTTGTGCAACTTTTGTTGCAGACACAACTACCTCCTGTCCAAGTGAATTGCTGGAAGCCAACAACACCGTGATTGGTTTAGATACATTATCCACTAATACTTCCTGTAATGCAAATCCTACGGAGGATATCAATAAAGTAACTGGTAGTTTTTGACTAAAGGAAAATTTAAAATTTCCCTTATCATCAGTAAAAGTTCCTGCCGAGGAGCCTTTTAAGCCAACAGATACGGCGGAAAGGCTTTCATTAGTTGTTCGGCTTAAGACTTTTCCGCTTATTGTATTGGTTTGTGCAATGGCTCCAATCGTTAGAATGTTTGCCAAAAACAAGGCCATCATATAGCATGCAACTTTTCTCATTTTGGTTTATTTAGGTTTAAAAGTAAGGCAATGTAAGCAATGTTATTTTTTCGGGAAACTTTTTTTTTAACCAATGGTTGAAATCTTTTACTCCAATAAAATTGGGTGGATAAAATGTATGCCTGTAATTTAGCATTATGGCAAATTTTAAATTCCCGGGTCAAACCAATTTTTATAGAGGCAAAGTGAGGGATGTATATACCATTTCTGATACATGGCTGGTAATGCTGGCAAGCAACCGTATTTCAGCATTCGATGTAATACTCCCTAAACCAATTCCATACAAAGGACAGGTTTTAAATCAAATTGCTGCATACATGCTAAAAGCTACAGCAGATATTTGTCCGAATTGGTTAATTACAACACCCACTTCCAATAGTGCAATCGGTAAAAAATGTAATCCATTTAAAGTAGAAATGGTGATCAGGGGTAATTTAACCGGCCATGCCTGGCGGACCTACCAATCCGGCCAAAGAGAAATATGTGGTGTTAAAATAGCGGATGGGTTAAGGGAAAATGATTTTTTTGCATTACCTATCATCACGCCTTCAACCAAAGCGGAAGTGGGACATGATGAGGACATCAGCAGGGAAGACATTATTAAAAAAGGAATTGTAAGTGCAGACGATTATGAAATCATTGAAAGTTATACCCGTTCACTTTTTGAAAGAGGAAAACATTTGGCCGATCAACAGGGATTGATATTGGTGGATACAAAATATGAGTTTGGAAAAATTGGTGAAACTATTTATTTGATGGATGAAATACATACGCCCGATAGCTCAAGATATTTCTACAAGGAAGGGTTTGAAGCAAGGCAGGAAGCAGGTGAAAAACAAAAACAGCTGAGCAAAGAATTTGTGAGGGAATGGCTGATAGCAAATAATTTTATGGGCAAGGAAGGACAGGTGGTACCACCCATGGATGCCGAATGGATAGAAGTGATCAGTAAAAGATACATCGAGTTATACGAAAAAGTGATCGGCGAAAAATTTATACCGCAGAACATCCGTGATGATGAAACCATTGAAAAAATAACCACTGCATTGCAAAAAATTGAAGCTGGCAATATCAGCTAAATTAATTTAACAGGATCATAACATTTTCGATTACCTTTCGGGCAAATAAAAACAATTACACCAAAATATGTTAGCCAAAATAATTTTACCCATCCTGTTAATTTGCAATGCCGTGTATGCACAAACATATACCCGCCTGCTTATCGGCACTTATACCTCCGGTAAAAGTGAAGGTATTTATGTGTATGATTTTAATACCAAAACAGGTGAAATCAAACCGGTAAGTTCCGTTAAAATATCTAACCCCTCCTATTTAACGGTATCACCTGATCATAAAATGGTGTATGCGGTATCTGAAAATGCAGATAGTACAAAAATGGGATTTCAGGGTAGCATTGCCGCCTTTTCATTTGACAAAGCAAAAGGTAAACTCACCTTTGTAAACAAACAATTATCCGGCGGCAAGCATCCCTGTTATATTTCAATAGACAAAACCGGTAAATGGGTTTTTGCAGCCAATTACAGCAGTGGAAGTGCCGGTATATTCCTGGTAAATAAAGATGGTTCACTAGGTCCGGTAAAGCAGGTATTACAGGATGTAGGGAATGGACCAAACAAAGAACGGCAAGCAGGCCCACACTTACATTCCACGGTGCTTTCGCCTGACAATAAATTTCTTTTTACACCTGATCTTGGAATAGACAAAGTAATGATCTATCAATTTGATGATGAAAATGGAATACTAACCCCTGCAACCCCACCCTTTGCCCAATCATTTCCAGGCAGCGGCCCCAGGCACTTTGATTTTCATCCAAATAACAGGTATGCTTACCTGATGGAAGAAATGACGGGTACAGTGGTAGCCTTTAAATACGACCAGGGAAAAATCGACTCAATACAACGAATCAGTGCTTTACCAGCGGGTTTCAATGGAGTAATCGGCAGTGCAGATATTCATGTTTCTCACGATGGGAAATTTTTATATTGTAGTAACCGGGGGGAATCAAATACCATAACAATTTTTTCAATTTATGCAAAAACCGGTAAGCTTAAAGTGGTTGGCTATCAACCTACCATGGGAATGATGCCCAGGAATTTCAATTTTGATCCAACCGGAAATTTTTTGTTGGTTGCTCACCAAAAAAGCGACGACATTGTTATTTTTAAAGTTAACAAAAAAACAGGTTTATTAACTGATACCGGTAAAAGGATAAATATACCTAACCCGGTTTGTATTAAGTGG
>JAYVUL010000418.1:0-22054 GCA_043787935.1 Chitinophagaceae bacterium
GCAGTACCTAAGTCAAATATCAAAACTAATTTCTGGTATTGGTTGGCGGTGTTGATCGTGCTGTAATCAAAGGTCAGTTCTTCCCATGCATTGGCCACGGTGCCCGTTGCTTCTTTTTCAAAACTGATTGCGCCGTCTGTTTGGTTTTCAACTTTCAACAACAATTTGGCACCCACTCTAGGCATGAATACTTTTACTTTAAACGTTTTATTCACTGAGAAATCTATTGGGGCTGCCAGTGATATCCATGATCCTCCCCAGACTTCTCCTGCACTTTTGATCAT
Organism: Chitinophagaceae bacterium; assembly: GCA_043787935.1. Taxonomy (GTDB): domain Bacteria; phylum Bacteroidota; class Bacteroidia; order Chitinophagales; family Chitinophagaceae; genus Ferruginibacter. The sequence goes on from JAYVUL010000418.1 coordinate 285, forward strand.
CTTACCAACATTAGCACTGGTGTTAATCCCATTGCTTTGTGGATTGGCTATTTTGGTTGTTCCACCACCGTTAAAATTGGTGAAAGTGTAATTAATGGTACCGGATTCAAAATCCAATGGCAGAACCGGGGCATTTTGGCCAAACGTTACAGCAGCTAAAAATAGTGCAGACAGTAAAAGATAGAACTTTCTCATCTTGGTAATTTTAAAAGTAAAAAATGTATTGAAGAAATAAGGCTTGCTAAAACGATCAATAAATTATCGACACACAGCATTTGCAGTTAAATGGCAATTATTTAGAAGGATAGTTATGGCAAGATTAAATGCAAGACACAGGAATTCAAAATTTATACTCACTTTTAGAATAAATCATTTCAAAATAATTTTCCACTAAACTAAAGCTGCCTTTTTTACTGCCCAATAAAGGTATTTGGCAGCAAGAAATTCAATCCAAATACGGTCAAATGGCATCCTGAGAATGAATCGTCAAACTCAATTACCTTTAATTTGTTATTGAAATATTTTCAACAAAGTGTTTCTAGAAGTAATTATTTTTTACTTAAAAGCCATTTTTATTTATTGACTGGTTTACCAATGCTTATTTTCTTGTAATTTCGACTCTCAAAATTTTGACTATGCAGTTATCTTCTTTGTTAGATCGTTTTGCTGAACCGGAAACTTTAAAAATGGCCAAATTGGGGCGTGAACTTCGTGCCAAAGGTGTGGACGTAATTGACCTGAGTTTGGGCGAACCCGATTTTGATACTCCTCAGCACATAAAAGATGCTGCCATTAAAGCCATCAACGATAACTGGAGCCACTATACCCCGGTACCTGGTTTTTTGGATTTACGGGAGGCCGTTTGTACCAAGTTAAAAAGAGATAACAACCTTGAATATAAACCGGAGAATATTGTAACCTCCACAGGTGCCAAGCAAAGTTTGGCCAATACCATTTTGGCCATTGCCGATGAGGGGGATGAAGTAATCATTCCAACACCTTACTGGGTGACTTATTCAGAACTGGTGAAAATTGCCAGGGCTACAGTGGTGGAGATACGGTCAACTTTGGAGAGTGGATTTAAAATAACTCCTGCGGAATTAGAAGCAGCCATTACTACGAAAACAAAATTATTTATGTTCTCCTCGCCCTGCAACCCATCGGGTGCTGTGTACAGCAAAGCCGAACTGGAGGGTCTGGCAGAAGTATTCAGGAAATATCCGGAGGTGTACATTATTGCGGATGAAATTTATGAGTATATCAATTTTGTTGGCAAGCATGAAAGCATTGCACAATTCAGCGATCTGAAAGACAGGATCATAGTAATAAACGGATTAAGCAAAGGGTTTGCCATGACGGGTTGGCGGCTTGGCTATATTGCAGCCCATGTGGATATAGCAAAGGCTTGCGAAAAACTGCAGGGGCAGTTTACCAGTGCTACTTGTTCCATCACGCAAAAAGCGGCTGTAGTGGCACTCACAACAGACCTGAAACCTTCCATGCTAATGACGGAAGAATTTGTAAGGAGAAGGGCCAGGGTGCTTGAACTGGTAAAAGATATACCTGGTTTTAAAACATACGAACCGGAAGGGGCTTTTTATATTTTCCCTGATGTGTCTTATTATTATGGCAAGCGTGATGGTGAAAATCATATAAAAAATTCAGCAGACTTTTCTATGTATTTATTGAATACTGCCCATGTATCATCTGTAATGGGAGAGGCGTTTGGCGAACCAAACTGTGTACGTTTTTCTTTTGCCAACAGTATGGAAAATATTGAGAAAGCCTGGGAAAGGATTAAAATTGCCCTGGCAAAATTGAAATAATAAACGTTTACAGGCATATCCCCGGATTGCCCGGAAAGGATCCTGTATGGTGAAATATTTAATTGTATTTTGTTTATCGCAGTATCGCATTAACCAATCTTACAGCCATTTTTCACCAGCTTTCCAGGCGATAATAACACTACATTATTATCATCAGTATATACACCCAGTACTAGGCACTCACTGAAAAAATTGGCAATTTGTTTTGGAGGAAAATTGACCACTGCAATCACCTGTTTTCCCTTTAACTCGGCTATGCTGTATAAACCGGTTAGCTGCGCAGAAGTTTTTTTTATACCAAGTTCGCCAAAATCAACCATCAGCCGGAAGGAGGGTTTTCTGGCATTGGGAAAATCTTCTGCCGAAAGGATAGTGCCTGCCCTGATATCTATTTTTTCAAAATCTTGCCATGTAATCATTTTATATCTAATTTTAGCAATAGCAAAATAAACAAAACCAACGAGCATGGTACTGGAAATAAAAAGAGCCACAAAGGATGATATTGCGATGGTAGCATTTTTATTCAATTCCTACAGGATGTTTTACAAACAGCCCTCCAACCTCGAAGCCGCATTCGATTATTTAGAGCAACGTGTCAGTAAAAATGAATCTGTCATTTTTGTAGCCGTGTTAAAAAATGAAGCTGTTGGCTTTGTACAATTATATCCTATATTTTCTTCCATCAGCCTTTCGCATGCGTGGCTGCTCAACGATTTGTATGTTTCAGAAAATGCCCGTAACCAGGGCATAGCAGAAGCTTTGCTGCAGCATGCAAAACAATATGCAAGGGAAACAAAAGCCAGTAATATATTGTTGCAGACAGCGTCCGACAATTACAAAGCACAGTCGGTATATGAAAAAAATGGCTGGATAAAACTGCAGGATTTTTTCTATGAATTTCCCCTAAATAAGTAAGACAACCTTCAGGAGATTTCAGTAACCGCGGTTACGGCTTCCAGGTTAAGCGGTCCATACAAATGGGGAAATTCCTCATTTACAGAAGGGGCTGTTTCATATTTTAGTGCTGCCGACAATTTACTTTCATCCACCTGCAGCAGCAACAATCCCTGTTGATTTTGGTAATAGCGCTGCAATACGCCTTCTACCTGTTCTTTTTTGCTGAGGTGGATAAAGCCTTCGGAAGCAAGCGAAGCCGCTTCATAAAATCCCAGCTGCAATGCTTGCTCCCAGCTTGTTTTATCTGCAATATGATATATCATTCGTCCAGTAATTTAGCCAGCGACAACAGTTCTTCCATTTTATAACGGTTGAGGTCGTTATCATAACATTTACTCAGTTCTTCCAATAAAAATTGAATTACTTTCTTATTATCCATTACTTTAAAATACGAAGTGGTAGGAGGTACGGAAATGCGCTTAAAGTAATTCTCCACATCCTTATGTGAGTATATCTGCCCGTTTAGCGGGTCAATATAAAATTTTATTTTTTCGGAGTTGTGGGCTGTGGGGTTAAGTAATTCATACTGGGGATCAATATAAGCCAGTATAAACTGCCGGGGTATATTGATGGCCCTCACAGGAATATCCAGCAACTGGCAAAGCACCAGGTATAAAATACCATTGCTGATCGCATTGCCTTTTTTAGCCTCTGCTGTTTTGTTGATAAAAAAATCTTCTGGCTGGTTGTAGGCAATCTCCACACCTATTAACTTGTAATAATTATACAGTATGCTGCTCATTACATTCACCTGCTCCAGGGGCGTAAGATAATTATTCAACTCAAGCCACACATTCCGCCTGATCTTTTCTATCTCCTGCAAGGTTTGTATGGTTTGTATTTCGGGATAGTTATAACGGCAGGTAAGCAATGCTCCCTGCAGCAGTTCGTTGCTGCCATTTTTCCAGTAATCAAAATCTGCAGAAAGGTCTTTAAAATGCAGTTTGTGAATCAGCAGCTCAATCCTTTCCTGGATGGTTTCATCGCTGGTATGTTCCCACAGGTTTTCAAGATTGGGTATAATGCCCTTGCCAAAAGAGATGAGTTTGTCGCATACCGTGCTGTATACCTCTTCATCAGGGTCATCTACCAGGTGCAGTAATGCGGTTATTTCCTTATTTTCTTTCAATCGGTTAGTTTATAAAAACTGAATATCGGTATTTGAACGAAAAAAATGGAATTATTATTTTCCACAGGTGTTGATTAGTTATTTTTTTTGTTTGTGGGCTAAGTTTCTTTGCTCAGCATTGTTGTGTCACTCACTTGTACTGTATACCTTTTTTGCATCTTCAGCCTGCCGGTTCATGCAGCCTGCGGAAAAAAAAGCTCATGAATAATAAATCTTTGGTGCCTTTATTGCAGATCTCTTTATTTTAGTGTTGCCATTACAAACAAAGTGGAGCCAGGTAATATGCTGCTCAGTAAATTCAGGGAATATATTTCAACCAAAGACCTTTTTAAACCAAACGATAGGCTACTGCTTGCCGTTAGTGGAGGCCTCGATTCGGCAGTGTTATGCGAGCTGAGCTACCAGGCAGGTTACCATTTTGTAATAGCCCATTGTAATTTCCAGTTAAGGGGAGAGGATAGTGAAAGAGATGAGCAATTTGTAAAAAGCCTGGGGCAAAAATATGGCGTAGAGGTAGTGGTGAAAAAATTCGCTACCAGCCAGGTTGCCGGAGCACAAAAGGAATCAGTAGAAACAACCGCCAGGAACCTGCGCTATGAATGGTTTCATGAACTGGTTGAAACATCAGCCAAACAACAACAGCAGCCAGCCATCAGCCATATCCTCACCGCCCACCACGCAGATGATAATATCGAAACCGCGGTGATGAATTTCTTCCGCGGCACAGGCATTGCTGGCGTGCGGGGAATGTTGCCAAAGCAGGGGAAAATTACCAGGCCATTGTTATTTGCCCGCAGGGCAGAATTGGAGACTTTTGTTGCGGATAACCAGCTTCCATTTGTATCCGACGCCACAAATTTTGAAAATGATTACACCCGTAATTTTTTCCGGAATGAGATCCTCCCGCTCGTAAAGAAAAATTTTCCTGAAGCAGAAAGGAATGTGCTGAGTAATATCCAGCGTTTTGGTGAAACCGAGATCATCTACCGGCAATCAATAGCAGAGCAAAAGAAAAAATTACTGGAACCAAAAGGAAATGAAATACATATTCCTGTTTTAAAGTTGATTAAAACTGCAGCCCTGCAAACAGTACTGTACGAAATTTTAAAAGATGTTGGATTCTCAGCCCACCAGTCTGCGGAAGCGATAACCTTACTGAAGGGTGAAACGGGAAAGTATATCCAGTCTGCCACACACCGGGTAATCAAAAACCGCCACTGGCTCATCATTACACCCAATCAAACAACAGAAGCACAAAATATCTTAATAGAAGAAGCTGATTGCAGCATTCATTTTGAAACAGGTATTTTAAAACTTGAAAAACTCCAAACATCAAATATTAAACAGCAAACTTCAAATACCATAGCACAGTTAGATGCCGCCACAATACATTTCCCCTTACTCCTCCGCAAGTGGAAGAAGGGGGATTATTTTTATCCCTTAGGCATGCAAAAGAAAAAAAAACTCAGCCGTTTTTTTAATGACCAAAAATTATCTATCCCTCAGAAAGAGAATACCTGGGTGGTGGAAATGGATAAAAAAATTATCTGGGTAGTTGGTATGCGTATTGATGACCGTTTTAAAATTACAGGGTCAACAAAAGAAATCCTTCAGTTGAAACTGGATTAGAAATGCGGATGCATTAATTGGGTAAGGAAATCTGCCAGCAGCACAGGTTTTAAAACAGCCGTAAAAACAAATCCATATAATGAGCCCCACAGGTGGGCATTGTGCCCGATATTGTCGTTTGCTTTTTTATCCATGTAAACACAATACACGATATAAAGAATACCAAATAAAATATTGGGGATACATAATGCCCCATAAATACAGATACCCCTGAACCAGGGATCGAGCATGATAGTGGCAAATACCACAGCTGAAACCGCTCCGGAAGCTCCGAGGGCTGCATAATTGGGATTGTTTTTATTCTTTATAAAATCAAAAATGGAAGAGGCAGCTATCGCTGAAACATACAACAGCAAATATTCTGTTCCGGTAAAAATATAATTTTCAACCACTTTGCCAAAAAAATACAGCGTAAGCATATTAAAGCCCAGGTGCATAAAATCGGAATGTATAAAACCATGCGATACAAACCGGTACCATTGTGTTTTATTCCTCATGGCTACGGGGTAAAACAGCAGCTTACCTTTAAGAGGGGTACTATTGAAAGCTGCAAAAGATACGATGGCGGTAAGGGCGATGATGATAAACGTAATGGGAGCCTGTTGCATAGAAATTTTTAGAAGATGGTTATTGGTGATGGTATTTTTCGTTTCGAAGAATACTGCAGGCCCTGTACACCTGCTCGGCTAAGATAAGCCTAACTAACTGATGAGGGAAAACCAATTGGGAAAGACTCCATTTAAAATTAGCCCTGTTCATTATTTCCTCGCTCACGCCATAAGCCCCGCCAATTAAAAAAACCACGTTTTTAGCGCTTTCATTGGCCCTGGTTTGTATCAATTGCGCAAATCCTTCACTGCTCAGTTGCTTACCCCTTTCATCCAGCAGCACCAGGTAATCCTCTTTCTGTATCGATTGCAGGATCAGTTCGCCTTCTTTTTTTTTTAGTTCGGCTTCACTTAAGGCACCTGCATTTTTAGGCATGGGTATAATTTGCCATTCAACGGGGTAATAGTTGCCGATACGTTTGGTAAACAGGTCAACCCCCTCTTTTACAAAAGGTTCATGTGCCTTACCAATAGCCTTAAATAGTAACTTCATTAGACTGTTTATTTGGCAAAAATGCACAAAGAGTTGGGATGAATAAAATAAATCTCTATTTTTGCCGTCCGGTAAAACGGAAATGGCTTCGTAGCTCAATTGAATAGAGCATCTGACTACGGATCAGAAGGTTATAGGTTTGAATCCTATCGAGGTCACTACACATTAATAAAGGCATCCGGTTGAAGGATGTCTTTTCTTTTATTTCAAGTATCGTTTTGAGTGCGTTGAATGTAATGAAAAAGGGGTAAACTTTCCTGTATTCATTGCAGGCTTTAAATGTCCAATGGCTGATTGAATGTACACTTAGATTGATGAAAAGGCAGTATTGGGTAAGTAGTCATCTTATACCAATTTACTGCCTATCTACTTCGCCACCGACTGCAAAGGATTCCCTAATATATAGGTTTATAAAAACTCAATTGTTAATCAAGACATGTTGGATTCCCATTCCGGTGACTTATGAAATTCTTATAACAAATGAATTTTCAAGGTTGGTTTAAATTCCTGCAGCGTCCTGCATGCCACGTTCCTGTGAACCGGTTTCAACATAGTTTTTGAAAATAAAAGGTAGAGCCACCAGATATGCTGCGATAACAAATTCGCTTCGGGCAAAGAAAAAATGCAGTGACCTGAATAGAGCTCATTTTTCTTTACTAATTCTGCATACATCATTTCGTTATCGCTTACATCAAGATCAACGGTACCACAGATGGTTGACCAATGAGCATGTTTAGCTGGCAATTTTGCAGCCACCTAAATTGGAGCTGCCACCAATATTGGAATGTTTTGAGGTGGATAGAAGGTACTGGTAAGGGATGTTAAAAATATTCAATTTGCAATACTACTACCTCAAAAAAAATGTTGCATTAGATAATGGCAGCATTAAACAGCAGCTGCAATTTTAATTCAATCCCGGGAATTTCATTCTTCACCAGGTACTGTGTCATTGTAAACGGATGTTTAAGACACAGGCAACAGAATATTGAAATAATGAATTCATCGTAATTTTGGTTTAGACAAGGGAATGATTTATTTTTAATTCACAATAATGTTGTTGTCTTAAAAACACTGCACTGCTTATGAAAAAAGTTTACCTCGCCATAGCAATGGCCTTTATTGGTCTTTGTGCAACAGCACAGAAAATTTACACGTTCAGCAATTCCGGAACAGTGGAAGTAAAACTGGAAGCGACTTCAAAGCCGCTGAAAGAAATGCCGGATAGAATACCCACAGCAAATGAATTGGCAGGTGAAAGACCCGAAAAAGATAACCCTTCTCTCGAACGGCCTGCCATTGCCTTAAAACCCGGAGCAATGCCATTGGGCACAGACCCTGCGATACAGCATGTCTATACCGGCAACCGCTCTGCATCTGCGGGAAGTACCACCAGTGTCAGCGTATTATCTAACTGGACGGGATTGACTGCAGCCGTGCAACCTTCTGACAATACCATTGCGGTTGGTAAAAACCAGGTGGTTCAGATGACAAACAACAGCATAAGCTCGTATATACGAATATGGGATAAGGCCGGCACACTCCTGGTGAACAGCAAGTTGGCGCAAAGCATTACCGGTATTGCCGACTACGGTGATCCGAACTTGTTGTACGATGAACAGGCCGATCGCTTTTTATTTGTATTACTGTATTCCAAAAACGGTAAAAAACTGGTAGTGGGTGTATCTGCCACTGCAGACCCTGCCGGCTCCTGGTACACCTATACTTTTTCCACACCCAACGGCTTCCCGGATTATCCCAAGATCGGCGTTTGGGGCAACTCCTACCTGGTCACCACCAACTCTTCCGCTCCAACAATTTATGCGCTTAACCGATCCGCTATGCAGTCAGGACAAGCGATAGGAAGCGCCCAGGTATTTTCATTGAGCAAGTTTCCAAATATAGGTTTTCAGTCTGCCTCACCCATTTCCCAGGCTGGCCCTGTAGCGCCTCCTGCCGGTTCACCCGCTTCTGTAATACGGGTGGCAGATGATAGCTGGAGTTCTACCATCGGCCCAGACCACCTGGAGTTGTATAGACTCAACATCAGCTGGACAACCCCCTCGGCTTCCACTATATCAGGCCCGTTCAATTTGAATACGATTGCATATAACAGTAATCTTTGCGGATTTGGTAGTTCGGCCTGTATCCCCCAACCAGGAAGTACCTCCAAACTGCTGGATCCCTTGAGTGATATTGTGATGGATAAAGTGCAATACCGCAACCTGGGTGGATATGAATCCATAGTTTGTACACATGTATGCAACGCCGATGGCAACGGAACTGCCGGTGTACGCTGGTACGAATTAAGGAAAAGCGGTTCAGCTGATTGGAGTATTTACCAGCAAAGTACCTGGAGCCCCGGTTCAGACAATCGCTGGATGAGCAGTATTGCAATGAATCAGAATGGACAGGTAGCGCTCGGGTACAACATTGCTTCCAAAACAGTTTATCCTGGTATCTGCATTACCGGTAGAGACTCCTGCGATGCCATAAATACTATGACTGCTGCAGAAACTGTGGCCAAAAGCGGTGCTGCAGCCAACAGTTCCAGCCGCTATGGAGATTATAATGGCCTGGTCGTTGACCCTGTCGATAACAGTTTTTGGTTTACCTCCAACTACAATCCAACAAGTACCTGGGCAACCAATGTTGTCCATTTCTCCATTAGCAGTTGTCCTGCTAAGGTAGTTCGGTCAAATCAGCCACTGCTTACAAAAACAAACAGCGTCAAGGAAAGAATCAGGGTATATCCCAATCCTGCTCACAACCAGCTTACCATTGAAAGCAGCAGCGATGCCGGCAACCTGCAGGTGTACATTACAGATATTGCCGGCAGGCACCTGCAGCAACAGGTTATAAACAATACCCAGGCCCGGCTTAACATTAGCGGGCTTTATTCCGGGCTATACTTTATAAAAATAATGGACAGCAAAGGTAAAGTCTGGTTCAGCGGAAAGTTTATTAAAAACTAACACTGCTTCCGTAGCTGCTTTCCTTTGCGGACCAAACTCAGTAAATGTGGACCCATTGCTGTTTCCAACACAAAACCACCTGGGGCGGGCAATTCAAATGGTCAGACACGTTTATGGTTGCCTGTTTTTTTATGCTTCTTTTATTTATGCTTTCGGTTCAGTCAAACGGGCGGGCGCTCATAACAATATTTTATTAAGGGTAAAGGCCATTCCTTGGTTGGTAAAGAACCTCTTGTTAAGGAATAGGCGAAAATCATGATATTGGTAAAAGGCCGGAATGGCTAACCTCAATCATACGTTCAATTGTCGGCGATCATTTATTTAGCTGTTGTAAGAGGCTAGCTTTAATATCTAAATAACATGATCATGATGATTAAAACTATTTCTGTTATTGCATTGTTTTTCGCAAGCATCGTTATGCCGGGAAGCCAGTTTTATTTATGGCAAACAGGTCCGCTCATTTCCTTTGATGTGGCACCTGGACCCAATCAGAGTGTTTTGATTGAATGGAAAATTAAGCATAGCATTGAAACACCACGTTTTATTTTGGAGCGGAGTGGGGATCAAAAAAAATGGAAAAGAATTGCCACTATGCCTGCTCAATTGTCACCGCTTTATTCCTTTAAAGATGACCAGACTGGGGATGGGCTCAATTATTACCGGCTTTCGCTGGCTGGCGCTGAAAATGACCTTATTTTTTCTGGTGTAAAATGGGTACAGGTTAATAAATCCGGTGCGTTGTATATCTGGCCTAATCCGGCGAAAGATATACTTTATATAAAGACCCCTTTTATAAAAGGCCGCATTAATATTATTGACGGGGGAGGGAAACTACTTTTCAATGTTGTTATTACCAGCTCCATTACTAAAATTCCAACCGACCGCATGTCAAAAGGAATATATTTTATCCATGTCATGCACGCTGGTAATATTATGGTTGAAAAATTCATGAAAGAATAACCTTGCAACAAGCCCGTTGCGCCTTAAAGAAAAAATTTCTGTAATAAAAACCCGGATGCAAACAGTTATTAATGAAGAAATGGTAGTTACTGCACGTGTGGCAGGGTATATGGCTGTTGCTCATTTAAGTTTATCCATTGAGCCACAATAAATGCACCGTTTTGTTAGGTTCATTTTTATATTTACACCCCGCCATCTTAGCTCAGTTGGTAGATCGGTTCATTCGTAATGAACAGGTCGTCAGTTCGAATCTGATAGATGGCTCAATATTACCACCTTTGCCCAGAACATTCTCAGCCCTGTTCTGGTTTCCATGAACCATGGCTGCACAGCTTTCTCCGTTACTCATTCTTTTCAGCTGCCGGCGTTACAATGGTTTTCAAAGTATCTGTTTTTGAGGTTTTTAAAGAATCCATTTTTGGCACCGCAGGAGAAGGGGCTGGTGGAGGAACCGGATGCTTACTGCCCGCCAATTGTACATCAAACAACAGTATGGAGTTGGCAGGGATTCCTTTGGGGTTGGCACCACTACCGGGCCTTGCCTGAGCTCCGTAAGCCAAAGGAGAGGGGATATATAAAGTAGCTTTTGATCCTGTTTTTAACAATGCCACCCCTTCATCCCATCCTTTAATTACTGCGCCCCGCCCAAGTACAAACTGAAATGGCTGCACATGATGAAAAGCAGTGTCCGTATTGCTGTCAAATCTTGTTCCGTCCAGTAGCGTTCCTGTATAATTCATGGTAATGCTGTCGCCTGGCAGTGGCTTTTCACCGGTGCCTTCTTCAAGCATGGTATAATATAAACCTGATGCTGTTTTAATTGGTGAAATATGTTTGCGGGTAAAATAGGCCTTTAATGCTTTGTCGTCCTGCACCAGTTGTTTTGCAGCTGCTGCTTTTTGCTTTGCCTGCTGCTCCTTCATTTGTTTCATAAAAGCAGCCTGCTGCTCTTTCTGAACCTGCTCTTTAGGTTTTATAGAAACGAGTTTAATGAAATACTGCATCTTATCGCCTGTTTTAATAAAATCAGGTTTTTTTGTCTTCGAGTTTTTGAATAATGCGTCTGCATCTACCAGGCAAACGATGCTGTCACCGGGGGTCATTAGCATGATGGCCTCGATTAAATCGCCTTTAAAAATGGGTTTAGCTACACCATATACTGCCGGTTTTCCTTTAAATGCCTGGGCAGTGCTGTACATAAGCCTATTGTTGCATACTGATTGCATATTTAACATGATCTGGTCGCCTTCCTGCGGATGGGGCAAGGTAGGCTTATTGATAATGAAGGCATATTGAAGCTGCGGATTGATTTTTTTATAGGCAAACGCAGGTTGTGTGCTTGCAGGGTTTTGAGCAGCAGGGCCGGGAGCAGGAGTAGTTGGTTGTGCAGCTGCAACAAGGCTGAACAAACAGCCTGCTATCATCAATCGGGTTCTTTGTAACATAATTTGTATTATTTTTTATTTAGGGTTTAATAGTTAAAATAGAAGCGCCTTTTCCTGGCAGCAGGATCATTTTTTCCCTGCCTGCCTGGCGGGCAAAGGTAAAAAAAAATCATTTTGCTGAAGTATAATTAGAAGTTAACATACCCAGTTGTTAGATGCTTATCAAATAAGGACTTCAAATGGCCATTCCGGTAATAACTATTTTACTTCATTAAGGCTCGGTACCAACATCCCAATAAAATCTTTGTACAATGCAGGATTTTTATTTTGCTGCTCAAATAGCAGCTTAGGTAGAAACCGTGGCAATCATTTTTATATTCCTGCATTATTATTCTCCCCGTTCCTATTGGATGGTTAGGCCAGGTGGGTTGGTAAAAAGCAGGCTGGTCATTTAACTGCTGCTATCAAACTATAATAAATGGTTGAAATGTTTATGCCTTTTTTTATATTTACAACAGGCCATCTTAGCTCAGTTGGCAGAGCGGTTCATTCGTAATGAACAGGTCGTCAGTTCGAACCTGATAGATGGCTCATTTTTTCCGCCATTAATTTGAGAAGGAATACACTTATTCCTAAATAAAATTTTGGCAAAAACGCATGGGCAAATTTTTGCAGCATCTTTACCCCACCAAATAAAAATTGACTCATTACTTGAAGCTGGCCGGCTAATATTGAACTCGTTTCCCATGGTAAAATAAAGAAGAAAACCCGCAATTGCCAGGGTAAATACTTCCGGTTGCAGCAGTGTTTTTTTGTATTCTGGTTTACAATTTTTTCATTTACACAAAAATATCTCCTCTTTGTGCTAACTTACTTTCCTCAAATTAATCAGTTATGAGAATTGAAAACGATATTAAGCTGGGTTTTAAAAATGTTATGATCCGTCCCAAACGTTCCACCCTGAAGTCGAGGGTAGAAGTAAGTTTGCTGCGGAAGTTCAAATTCAGGCATACCGGTACGGAGTGGCAGGGGGTGCCGGTTATGGCCGCCAATATGGATACCGTAGGCACATTTGAAATGGCGCTGGCGCTGGCATCCCACAAAGCGTTTACCGCCATTCACAAACACTATAGCATACCCGAATGGAAAAAATTTATACAAACAGCGCCACCGGATATTACACAGCATATTGCCGTAAGCACAGGTTCAGGCAAGGCGGATGCAGAAAAACTGAAAGCCATAATGGAGCAGTGCCCATCGCTGCAATTTATTTGTATTGATGTAGCCAATGGCTATTCCGAGCATTTTGTGGATTATGTAAAAAGAACAAGGGCAGCCTTTCCCGGCAAGATCATTTTGGCGGGCAACGTAGTGACCGGCGAAATGGTAGAAGAATTATTACTGGCAGGTGCAGATATCATTAAAGTGGGCATAGGCCCCGGCTCTGTTTGTACCACCAGAGTTAAAACCGGTGTGGGCTATCCGCAATTGTCTGCCATTATTGAATGTGCCGATGCAGCGCATGGTCTGGGCGGGCATATCATTTCTGATGGTGGCTGCAAGGTTCCGGGCGATGTAGCGAAAGCTTTTGGCGGCGGCGCTGATTTTGTGATGCTGGGTGGCATGCTGGCTGGGCATGATGAAAGCGGCGGCGAACTGGTGGAAAAAGAAGGCGGGCAATTCAAGCAGTTTTACGGCATGAGCTCTGAAACGGCCATGAATAAATATGCCGGCGGTGTGGCTGAATACCGGGCCAGCGAAGGCAAAACAGTAACCATCAAATACAGGGGGCCTGTTAACAATACCATGCAGGACCTGCTGGGCGGTGTACGTTCCACTTGCACTTACGTTGGCGCACAATCGCTTAAAGAACTTACCAAGCGTACCACTTTTGTGCGGGTGGAAGAACAGCACAACCAGTGGTTTGAAGAATAGGCGTTTTGAACGTTTTTATTTCCTGCTCAAAAGTTGAATGTTGGTTGCTGTTTTTTTTTGTTAATGCTACATCCTTTTGCTCCAGAAAAAAATACAGGAAGTTTTCATTACCAGGCAAAAAAGATTAGCGCCCTGTGAAAGTTTTCAGAACAGCAACCAACATTGGGCATGGCATTGCTGTTGTGGCTTCTGCAATGCGGCTTTTTTTAGCGCCTTACCTGAAGCATATATAAAAGCAACTCCATCATTATGTGTTATTACAACGGACAAAAAGTAACCCGGTCAGAATTTATCAGGCTGAAGCAGTTGCAAAAAGTTTTGGCAAAATATGATTTCCTGAACAACGACCTGGTTATTGGTTTTGACTATGGTTTAAATGCCGTATTGAAACCGGTTGAAGGGAAAGAGGATGTTGATATCGTGCAGATGGAGTGGGGCTTTATTCCGCACTACATTAATAACAGGGAAGAGTTACAACATTTCAGAATGGGAGGGATTAACCACAGGACAGGAAAATATGATGTACCTATCATCACTTTAAATGCAATAGGGGAGGAACTGTTTCAGAAACCAACGTATAAGAAAGCTGCAGCAGAACGGCGCTGCCTGGTATTGTCTTCCGGATTCTATGAATGGCGGCATGTGTACCCATTGAATAAAAAAACAGGGCAGCCACTGAAGACCGCGGTAAAATACCCTTACTATATTTCGCTACCGGGTAAAGAATATTTTTATATGGCAGGCATCTGGACTCCCTGGACGGATAAAACTACCGGTGAGTATGTGGAGAGTTTTGCTATTCTTACCACCAGGGCAAACGAGCTGATGGAACAGGTGCACAACAGCAAAAAAAGAATGCCCGTTATTTTAAATGAAGACCTTGCGTATGAATGGCTGTTTGGCCAACCGGATGAGCAACGAATTACCGCAATTGCTGCCACACAATACCCTCCGGAAGAAATGAAAGCCTATCCGATAGCAAAAAATTTTATAACGGCACCGCAGCACCAGGCAGCATTTGAATACCCTGAATTACCTGGATTAATATCTTCATGAATATTAACCCGTATTAAGCCTGTTTCATTTCAAAAATTTTATTTTCCTTCATCACATCCCAGTATTCTTTACCATAGCCTACAAAAATTTCCTCCTTTGGCAGGATGTCTTTTATAGCGGTAATGAAAACCCTTTTGTTCATGATGATATACTTTGCATTATTGGCAAAACCTTCCATTCTTTTATATCCCAAGGCATCATTTGCAAAACGGGCAAATGATCCTGGTTCTTCCCTGGCATCAATTACAAGATTCCTGTTAACATAAAAGAGATATGGATTGTTGCCTTCATCATCGGCATCTTTAAAGCTGCTGATCTTTCCCGTATGTTCCGTGATGATCATTCCTTTTGGAATAAATATTTTGGTAAACAATCCCTTGCCGCAGCCGGGAAAGAGGGATCTTTTTATCGTTAAAAAAGGGTTCAGTAAATTCACTATAAATTGTTTAGAAAAATTTGAATATAACAATTAATCAGATACTGTATGATACAACGTATGATTCCTTCTTCCGGGGAGGCGCTTCCGGTGATAGGATTGGGCACCTGGCAAACTTTTGATGTGGCTGGCAAGCAGGCTTATCCTGCATTGCATCAGGTATTGGCCGAACTGCAATGCGCCGGTGGAAAATTGATTGACAGTTCACCGATGTATGGAAGGGCAGAGCAGGTGATTGGTGATATTACCTCCGGTATGGAAATGGCCAATGATTTTTTTTATGCCACAAAGGTTTGGACCACCGGGCTGCAGGAAGGCATACGGCAAATGGAGTCGTCATTTTTAAAGATGAAAAGAGCCACAATGGACCTGGTGCAGATTCATAACCTCACCGACTGGAAAACACATTTGCCTCAACTACGCAGAATGAAACAGGATGGTATCATCAGGTACATTGGCATTACCCATTATACCGATGCCAGCCATGAAGAACTGGAAAAAATATTGATGGCAGAACAACTGGATTTTGTTCAGTTCAATTATTCTATCGGGGCACGGAACGCAGAAAAACGCCTGCTGGATATAGCAGCCGGCCGTGGTGTTGCCACATTGATCAACAGGCCATTTGGTGAAGGCAGCCTGTTTGATAAAGTAAACGGAAAGCCTTTGCCAGAATGGGCTGCAGAACTTGATATTAATAGTTGGGCAGATTTTTTTTTAAAATATATTTTAGCACACCCGGCTGTTACTTGTGTCATCCCTGCTACCGGTAATATCCTGCACGCATGGGAGAATGTAACAGCCGGTATGGGAAGGCTGCCGGATGTATTGATGAAGAAAAAAATGCTGGATTTTCTTCATATGGGCTAAAAGAAAATTAAAATTGCTACCCACCTTAAGATAAATCAGATGCCATATTTCTTCGGTGGGGAAGGATTAGCTGAGGCAATTTGTGTGGTTAGTGTAAGTGTTTTTTTCAATGTTGGTGAAGCGGGATAGTCATCACTCAGAAAAATGTCATAACCAATTTGTTGCTTTTCAATTTTGGGAATAAATATAACGTACTTCAATTTGGTGGAAGAAAGGGAATGCTTAATTTTTTTCAGGTCAACTCCTTTCAGGATTACGTTTCCAAAATAGGTTCCCGTAGGATAACTGGTTCCACCCTTCCTGCCTGCGAATAATTGAATAGCAGGTGTTGAATCATATCCATGACGCAAAATTCCTTTGGCATGCCATCCATTAAGTGTTATAGAATCAGGTAACCAAAATCTGAATATAAACAAGGTTTTACCAGCATGCAAATTGGTAAACGCAGAACCTTCCGCCCATAAAGTATCCAAAACCTGGGGCACAGGCGATTGTGAATTGTTTGTAATTGTTATGCCTGCTTTGGTGGCAGCAATTTTATCGTTATTAGTTTTGGTAAAAGCAGTTAATAACATGAAGAGGGAAAGCAATAATAAACTATACTGTTTTAATAACAGGTTTTTTGACATGGTTTCATTTTTAGGAGTGTGTACAAAAAATTATTTTTTGATTTCAGGCCCTTTTTACAGGGCAAAAATTAACGCCAATGAACAGTAAGGGTCCGCACGGCGAAGCACCCGGGTATAAAATGAATCCCTAATATTTTTTTGGCGGTGAAGGATTTGCTGTTATTGCTGTAGCGGTAAGTGTTATTAAAGTCATTTTATTCGTAAGATCATTATTGGTGACAGAAATTTCATATCCGAAATGTTCGCCTATTATTTTTTTGGGAGCAAACACAACATATTTGTAACGGTTAGTTGATATAAAGTCTTTAATTATTCTAAGATCATCCTTTTGAAGAATCACGTTTCCCAAATAGGTACCAGGACCATAAGCTAAAATACTTGGTTTTCCTTTTAATAACCTGATGTCAGGATTATCAAGGAAAGTATCATCATTAGCTCCTTTGGCATTCCATCCATGCAGTGTTAAGGTATCTTTACCCCCGATAGTAAATACAAAAACAGTTTTACCCGCAGGCAGTTTTCTAAATGCCGAAGTATCTGCCCAAAGCGTATCCAGTTTTCCACTTATAGCGGCAACGGCAGCCTCGTTATTGGAAACAGCACCGGTATCGGTTGTTGACGCTGATACCATTTTTTTATCCGGGCCGTTTTCATTATTGCAGCTGCAAAATATAACCAGGGGAATTAAAAAGAGTAACGGATACTTTTTTAAAATAGATTGCTTTATCATAATGCCGTATTGAAGGGTTTTTGAAGAAAATATTTTTTAATTAACTTGTCTGTGAAAGATAATATGTAATTTACTAATATCAAAATATAATAGTAAATTATCTGAATGTATCATCACCGCTTATATTTTCAATGTTTTATTATTTTTACTTACTTTAATTGAATCATTAAACAGTGGGCAAATTATTACTCTTTGCATTGAACTGGTCAGAGGTTTGGGCCTTGCTGATACCATTGGCTGTATTATTATTTAAGCGGAGGCAACCGCCTTTTTTAATGCCGGTGATCATCTACCTATGGCTTGCATTGCTGATCAATTTGGTGATAGATTTTATTATGGCGTATAAGGCCTTTTTTCCTTTATGGCTGCAAAGCAACACCCCGTTTTATAATATACATTCCATAGCAAGGTTTGCCTGTTTCAGTATTTTCTTTTATCAATTACGACAAGCTTATTTTAGTAAACTTAAAAAATTACTGTTACTGCTATCTGTGGTTTTTATCATTATTAATTTTATCTTTTTTGATAATTTTTTTAATCCGGATCAAATCAGTGGAAATTTATTTGCAGGAGAAGCGTATCTTTTACTGGTCTATTGCATGCTGTATTATTTGGCAGAACTCAGGAATAATGATAATGCGCTGGCAGGCGGCCCGGATTTCTGGATTGTAACCGGGCTCAGTATATATGTGGTGATAAATTTTTTTATTTTTCTGTTTTACGTTCCTATGCTGAATGTAGACCCCTCGCTGGCAGACAATATGTGGAATGTGCATAATGTTGCTTTTATTATTTTTTGCATTTTTATAACCAAAGCTTTTTATGGCCCATTTAGAAATCAGTTTACAGTATAGAGTTATTATTGGTATCTCTGCTATGGTGCTGCTCTTCAGCAGTTTCCTGGTAGCTTTTATATCCAATCAGCGAAAAAAACTCCGCTACCATAAAGAATTGCAGGTAATTCAGGCAGAGCAGCAAAAAGCCCTGGTGCAACAAAATATATTACTGGAGCAGCGGGTGAATGAAAGAACAGCAGAAATACGGCAACAAAAAGAAACCCTGCAAAGTACTTTAACCGACCTTAAAGCCAGCCAGCTGCAGTTAATACAAAAAGAAAAAATGGCTTATCTGGGTGAACTCACCGCTGGTATAGCGCATGAGATTCAAAACCCGCTGAACTTTGTAAATAATTTTGCTGAAATAAATGGAGAGCTGTTAACTGAAATAAAAGAAAGGCTTGCAGAAGAAAGCTTACCTGAAAGCTTAACAAAGGACATCAATCCCATCATGGCGGACTTAACGGAAAACCTGCACAAAAT
The DNA here is from genome assembly GCA_043787935.1 of Chitinophagaceae bacterium. Lineage (GTDB taxonomy): Bacteria > Bacteroidota > Bacteroidia > Chitinophagales > Chitinophagaceae > Ferruginibacter. The sequence goes on from JAYVUL010000418.1 coordinate 19,219, forward strand.
ACTACAGCATGGTAATCGTGCAGACGGGATTGTAAAAAATATGCTGCAGCATTCTCAAAGCCATACCGGTGACATGGAACTTACTGACCTGAATACTTTGGCAGATGAATATTTAAAATTAAGCTATCATGCATTCAGGGCTAAAAATAAATTATTTAACTGTACCATTCAAACCTCTTTTGACAAAGGAATGGAAAGCATCAATATTGTGCCGCAGGATATTGGCCGCATCCTGATTAATTTATACAACAATGCATTTTATTCCCTCAATGAAAAAATAAAAAGCGGTCTTCCTCCTGAAGCTAATCTGGAAAAGTTTCCAGGTGAGCATATGTCTTATGAGCCCACTTTACTCATCACAACAAAACGCATAGGGAATACGGCCGCCATTATCATCAGAGACAATGGCATGGGCATCCCTCAAAAATTTATTGATAAGATATTCCAGCCTTTTTTTACCAGCAAGCCGGCTGGCGTGGGCACCGGGCTTGGTTTATCCCTGAGTTATGAAATAATTAAAGCACATAGGGGGTCACTGAAGGTGGAGTCAACAGAAGGGGAATTTGCCGAATTCTGCATTGAATTGAATTATTAACGTCACGAAGAAAACAGTTGGTGACCCGATTGCAGGAAATGCAGTAATTGCCGGTAAGGATCATATAGTTTTATGGCACCTATTTGTGCAGGGTATATTTTTGAACAGCCTTCAACCACGCATTTGGGTTTATTTTCAGTAGCCCGTTATTATTGGCAACACTATAATTCGTTGACCCGGTAGTACTTTTTAATTAATTTTTTTTTACCTGCTATGAAGCGGCAAGGTACCATTCCCGGTAATAGATTCCTTTTCTTATACTTAATTGCTCCAATGCGCAGGGAAACAGGAGAGGTGCAGGCACAAAGTTTCTTCCATTACAAAATACTATATCCGGGCAATTAACGTTACTAACTGAATATCCCGTCACAAATTGATAATATAATAAACTATCATCAATGGCAGAAGGATATGGCTTACCTAAAAAATAAGTATTGATCCGTTTATAATCCCTATATCCTAAATATGAAAATCCGGAAACGGCTTATACTGACCCTATTGATTGGGCTTACCTGTGTAATAATCCTTTCGGTTCTACTTTTTGCAATAATCAATAAGGAAAATACAAAATTGCTGGAAGCAAAGCTCACAGAAACAAAAACCATTGATGCCCCTAAAGCGCTTTCCTTAAATACATCACAAATCAGGAACTATTGTTTTGATTATTCTGTCTGGGACCAGATGGTAAGATTTGTGGCACATCCGGAGGATACTGCCTGGGTAAAGGAAGAGATCGAGGATCCCCTGACAGCTTATAATGTAGATTATGCATTAATTACTGATGTTGATTATAAGGAGATCTATTCCGCTTCACTGGCAGATAGCCTTGGTATTAATAAACTTATTATTGATCCTGCTCTTTTGAAAAAAGAATTATCCCGGGATCATTTCGGGCATTTTTATATTGAAAGAGCTAATAAGATCATTGAAATTTTTGCTGCACCTGTGCAACCAACTGCTGATCATGAAAGAAAAACAAAACCGCTTGGGTTTTTGCTGCTCGGTACTGAGCTAGACTCTTTGTACTTCAGAAAGCTCAATGACATCAGTGGAGAAATCAAGATCACCCTGGCTGATAAGGCGAATAAAAACAATGAAAAAGTCAATTCACTTGAAGGGGAATTTTCATTCACCATTCCGCTGAATGATATCCGGAATAATACCATTGCTGAATTAAGAGCAAAGAGAAGTTACCCTGTTTTAATATCCTACAGGAAGTTTTTAAAAAACTATCTCGCCGTTTTTATTGGCCTGTTAATAATGATATCCGCTATATTCTTCCGGCTTACAAAGAAAATGCTGTTCAACCCGCTTCATTTGATCACCACAGCATTAGCCGATAACAATCCGGAAAAAATTCTTCATTTAAAAGGCAGCAACACTGAATTTGGTGAATTATCAAGGTTGGTAATAAACTTTTTTGAACAAAAACATATTTTACGAAAGGAAATTGTACAACATAAAGAAACTGAACGGGCCTTAAATAAATCGATCAGGGATAAGGATAACGCCATCATAGATAAAACAAAAGCAGAACATTCTGCATTGGCTAAATCAGATTTCCTGTCTGTGATGAGCCATGAAATCAGGACACCCATTAATGGCGTTATAGGAATATCTAATCTTTTGCTGGATGAAAATTTAAATGAACGGCAAAAGGAATATGTACAAACCCTTCACTTTTCTGCCCAGCATCTTTTAGCGTTGGTATCAAATATTCTGGATTTTTCAAAAATTGAGTCAGGGAAAATTGAAATAGAAAGAACATCCTTTAACCTGGATAAGTTATGCCAGCATGTTTTTGATCTGTACAAAGGCCAGGCTGCAGAGAAGGGGATTGACTATACCTATAGCCCGGCAATTATCAACGAGTATTCTCTTTACGGAGACCCGACAAGGATCAGCCAGGTACTATCCAATCTGCTTTCCAATGCTGTTAAATTTACTGACAAAGGAACTGTTGGTTTCAGCTATTCCATCCATGAAGAATGCAGCGACAAAGCAGTAATCCAGTTTAAAATAATAGATTCCGGTATCGGCATCAGGAGAGATAACCATTCCAAAATATTTGAAAGCTTTTCACAGGCAGACCAATCTGTAACCAGGAAATATGGAGGCACCGGGTTAGGGCTTACCATTAGCAAAAAACTTATTGAATCCCAGGGAGGCAATATCAGCGTGGAAAGCGAATATGGGTCAGGTTCAGCGTTTACCATAATACTTCCTTTGGATAAACATGTG
>JAYVUL010000419.1:0-29150 GCA_043787935.1 Chitinophagaceae bacterium
CCGTAAACCGGCTTCAGATGCACCTTCTGTTTCGTAGGTATTATCCAGGCCTGCCTTCAGTTGCTTCAGAATACTTTTCCTGTTATCATATTTAAAACCTCCATTTGCCAATGCAGTGGCTGTTACAGAAGCAAACAGTGCCCTGTAATTATTATTGTCTGCTCCAAGTGCATTAACCATTACATGGAAAGCAGTGATACCAATACCTGCACCACCATATAAAGTTATACCGGTTTTTTGTTTGTGAAAACGAACATTATTCAACGTAACAATTCCTTCAAGAGATAGATCCTGAACATGTGTTTTATAATTGTAATAAACATTTTCAGGAGTACCGCCACCCAATCCAACCAGGTTGCCGGCATTATCACTAACAACAGGAACATAAGCTGTGGCAGGCGGCAAATTCCCCCCGTAGGTTGAACTTACCCAGGCAGTGTTCTTGGCAAAATTTCCTGCTGGTTGCCAGCTAAGTCCTTTTGCGTTGCCATTAACATACTGAAGTCTTAAAGAGAAAATGTATCCGAAAGCTTTTCTCACGTGCGCTTCAAACCCTAAGGTTGGAAACTGTGCAGACACATCACTGCTGATGGTTAAAGCTCCTACAGATGCTCCCACTTCCCACATATTGCGTGGCTTTGCCGGAAAATTGTAGGTGTTGTTCCAAAACTCGTTCTGTTGAGGCATGTTTTTGGAGGATATTACAGAGGAGTCGAAAACACTGTAACCTGCGCCGGAACCCGAAGGTGTCTGGGCAAAAGTTGCCGTGGTCATAAGGGTAATGAGCCCTAATAGTAGTTTGTACTTTTTGCTTGCCATAACTAAATGATTATTTAAGTTCTGAAATTACGAGTTGATTATATGCAAAAATATCACTTGAGATTTAAAAACCAAATTTTTTTATGATTTATTTGGGTAATTCTTTAATTTATTTGCCTATATTATAATGCTTTATGGACTTTTAATCGACTCCATACGCTGCATTGCAGTTAAATTAATTTGCAATAAAATCAAATATTCTTAAAAACTGGCCTTAAATAAATCAAACAATTACTTTGATACGGTTGCTTACTGAACTATATTGCCCTCTTTTTTATATCAGATGGAATTTGTAAATAATATCATTGGCGAAGAGTTGCAAATATTTGAAAAGAAATTTGCAGAAGCCGTAAAAAGTAATACCCCACTTCTTGACCGCATAATGAAATATATCATTAAGCGCAAAGGAAAGCAACTGAGGCCCATGTTTGTTTTTTTGTGTGCCAAACTGCACTCCCCGATAAATGAGGGCACTTACAGGGCCGCTGCTTTGGTGGAATTGCTGCACACGGCTACGTTAGTGCATGATGATGTGGTGGACGAATCCCTGGAGCGAAGAGGTTTTTTTTCTATCAATGCAGTATGGAAAAATAAAATTGCCGTTCTGGTAGGTGATTATTTACTATCCAAAGGGCTGCTGTTATCTACGGGTAATAATGACTTTGAACACCTGCATATTTTATCCGAAGCCGTAAAACAAATGAGCGAAGGGGAGTTGCTCCAAATTGAAAAATCAAGAAACCTTAATTTAAACGAGGATATTTATTTTGAAATCATTCGCAACAAAACGGCATCATTGCTGTCATCTGCCTGCGCAGTTGGCGCATGGACTACCAGTAAAAATGAAACGGTTAGTAACAAAATGAAATTGTTTGGCGAAAAAGTTGGCATTGCATTTCAAATCAAGGATGATCTTTTTGATTATGGGAATGACAATATTGGCAAGCCTACCGGCAATGATATCAAAGAAAAAAAATTAACGTTGCCGCTGATTTTCACGCTTAATACTGTTAGCGCTTCTGTAAGAAGAGAACTTATCTATATCATCAAAAATGAAAATAAAAATACCAAAAAAGTAAGGCAGCTTATAACTGCAGTAGAGGCTGCAGGAGGAATAAAATATGCCGTTAGTAAGATGTATGAATACAGGGATGACGCATTAAAGATATTACATGAATTTCCGGAAAACGAAGTAAGAAATGCCCTGGAAGAATTGGTACGGTACACCACTGACAGAAAATATTAGCATAACCTAACATTCTTTTTCACGCATGAAAAAAAGATGGAAGCGATTGGCCGCAGACGGGGAGAAAGTAAAACAGTTGCATGAGGTATTAAATATCAATACCACTATCTGCAAAATATTAGTGCAGCGGGGCATTGATGATTATGAAAAAAGCAAAGCTTATTTCAGACCGCAACTGGCGGAGTTGCATGATCCATACCTGATGAAAGACATGGTAAAAGCGGTGAACAGGATCACCACAGCATTTGATAACAGGGAGAAGATTTTGGTATTTGGTGATTATGATGTAGATGGTACCACCTCCGTAGCCTGCATGTATCAATTCCTTTCCAAAATTTATGTTGCGGCATTACTTGAGTTTTATATTCCTCACCGGTACAGGGAAGGGTATGGGATAAGCAAAATGGGGATTGATTATGCAGCAGAAAATAATTTTTCACTTATCATTTCACTGGATTGCGGCATTAAATCTGTTGACCTGATTGCTTATGCAGCCACACTCCATATTGATTTTATTATTTGCGACCATCATCTTCCTGATGAAGAAATACCAGCTGCCGCAGCGATATTAAACCCAAAACAACAAGACTGCAGTTATCCTTACAAAGAGTTGTGCGGATGCGGTGTAGGCTTTAAATTAATTACTGCATTGGCCGGGCATTTCAGCATTGCGGAGGAGCATTATTTTTGCTACCTTGATTTGGTTGCTACGGCAATCGCAGCCGATATTGTTCCAATAACCGGAGAAAACAGAATCCTGGCCTTCCATGGCTTACAAAGGATCAACAGAAATCCCTGCGCCGGAATTAAGGCACTGATTACACTCGGGGGAATCCAAACTACCCTTTCGATGAATAATGTGGTTTTTGTAATTGCGCCAAGAGTGAATGCGGCAGGCAGGATGGATGATGCTAAAAAAGCGGTTCAGTTATTTATTGAAAATGATTACACCAGGGCCTTAGAATTTGCCGGGCTGCTGCATAGCGACAACAGCGACAGAAAAGAAGCAGACAGCAGCATTACTGCAGAAGCTTTGGAAGTGATAAAGAACGATCCTCTCTTACAAAAAAGCAGCTCAACAGTGGTATATAAAGAACACTGGCACAAAGGCGTGGTGGGCATTGTAGCCAGCAGGCTGATTGAAACATATTACAGGCCAACAGTAGTTCTTACCAGGAGTGGAGAGGTAGCCGCCGGCAGTGCCAGGAGCGTTGCAGGTTTTAATTTGTATGAAGCAATTCATGCCTGCCGGGAACATTTACTGGGCTATGGAGGCCACTTTGCAGCGGCGGGGCTTTCTCTTTTACCTGAAAAAGTAGCTGCCTTCAGTATGCAATTTGAAGAAGTGGTGAGCAGGACAATTGATCCTCAATTATTAATCCCGGAAATTAATATAGATGCAGCAATTTCATTTTCAGAAATCAGCAATTCATTTTATAATATCAGTCATCAAATGGAACCATTTGGCCCCGAAAATATGCGGCCTGTTTTTATTGCAACCAACGTAATGGATTCGGGCTATTCTAAAATTGTAAAAGAACTTCATATCCGTTTTGTACTCAAACAGGGCAATGTAACGTTAACGGGAATTGGCTTTAACATGGCAGATAAATTTGATTTGGTTGAATCTAACAAACCGCTGGATATTGTTTTTACCATCGACCAGAATGAATGGAACGGGCAAACAGGTTTGCAAATAAAAATGATAGACATCAGGCTTGCTGAAAACCTTACCCATGCTGAATAAATTTGCAGCAGAAATAATTAATTAAACCTTTCCACATTGAAATTGATCCGGTACATACATTACTTTTTCTATATCGGCATCAACTGGGGCTGGACAATTGCCGCAGTAATTTTAAAACAGGAAATTACCGGAGAAAAAAAATACAGGATCGATACCACAGGGGCTGATGAATTGAAACAATTAAAAAAAAGCGGTATTGATATTTCACATGCCACCATTTATATGCCGGTGAGTTATTCCTTAATTGAAAAAACATTGGCTCAAATTGACCCCTCAAATAAAAAACACTTTTTGGATATTGGCTGTGGCAAAGGAAGGGCTTTGTGTGTAGCTGCCCATTATGGCTTCAATAAACTTACGGGGATAGATATTTCAGAAGCCTTATGCGCTGCAGCAATAAAAAATCTAAACAATACAAAACAGCAGTTACCGGCAATCCATTATACTGTTACAACCCAGGATGCGGCAGCAATGGGGGTTCCGGTTGATACCGATTGTATTTTTTTGTTTAACCCCTTTGATGAAGTGATAATGAAAAAAGTGGTAACAGGTATAATAAAAAGCCTCGTCACCTCTCCCCGCCAGCTTACAGTAATTTACACTAACCCACTGCACAAAAACCTGTTTACTGACAACAATTTTGAGGAAGTATATTACAGCAAGACCCTGCAATATTTTGAAGTATCCATATTAAGCTACCGGCATTGACACCCCTGCCGGTAGCCTGTTCAACGCTTATTCAGTGGCAATTAAAGCCTCTTTTTTTGATGCACTCATCAACTCCACACTCCTGTTAATGAAGCTGGTTAATTCATTTCCCTTTAAAAGATCCTGCGACAGCAGGGCAAGGTCAGCAAGGTTTCTTATTTGCTTTTCCTGTTTTGTGCTGTCTGTTTCTTTTAAAATAAGATTGTAAACGGGATGATTGCCATTAACGGTCAGGGTTACCTCATCGGGCATATTGGCATAAAAGGCGGCCATTCCCCCGCCTGCAGCGCCCATATCTTTCATCCGCCTCATTAATTCGGGTCTTGTAGCCACTACAGGAGGAGCATCAGCACTCAGGCCTTTTACTTCCACCGTTACATGCAATGCAGCCTGCTGCTGTTCGAAAAGTGATTTTAATTTCTCACTTTCCTCCTTACTCAATACACTTTCAGCATGATCTGATTTATCTATTAAGTTATCGGCAATGTCTGCGTCCACCCTGGTAAACTGTACATTATCCCACTTCATTTCCATGGTGTTGATAAAAGCAGCATCTACCAATGTTTCCATTTTTATTACCTTATAACCCTTTGCTGCAGCAGCTTGTATAAAAGCATCCTGTTGCACGGGATTGGTAGTATAAATAATTACATGCTTTCCTTCTTTATTTTTTTGCAATGTTTCCGTTGCAATTTTATATTCCTCCAGGGTATAAAATTTACCGGCAGTTTTTTCTTCCCCGGTTATTGCAGCAGCTGAAGTGGTTGCTTCTTCCATCACTAAAAACTTATTTGCCTTTTCTGCAAATTTATCATCCGTCATCATACCGTACTTTACAAAAAGCCCGAGACTCTCCCATTTTTCTACAAATGACTGCCGGTCGTTTTTAAAAATCTCTTCTAATTTATCTGCTACTTTTTTAGTGATATGTGAATTTATTTTTTTCACATTCGGATCGCCCTGCAAATAACTCCGGCTTACATTTAGCGGGATGTCCGGACTGTCGATTACACCCTGCAGCAGCATCAGAAATTCAGGTACAATATCTTTCACTTCATCCGTAACAAATACCTGGTTGCAGTACAATTGTATTTTATCTTTCTGAATCTCATAGGTCTGTTTTATTTTGGGGAAATACAAAATACCGGTGAGATTAAAAGGATAATCAACATTCAGGTGTATCCAGAATAAGGGCGCTTCATTGAAAGGATACAATTCCTTATAAAAACCCTGGTAATCTTCAGCAGTTAATTCTGATGGTTTTTTTGTCCAGGCCGGTGCAGGGTTATTGATCTGCTTTTCTTCAAATAATATGGGAACCGGTAAAAAGCGGCAGAATTTATCAAGGATCGTTTTTATCCTGTGCGGCTCAAGGAACTCTGCACTCTCTTCATTCAGGTGCAAAATAATATCCGTACCCCGCTGCTCCTTTACAACTTCCTCCAGCGTAAATTCGGGGCTTCCGTCACACTCCCATCTTACCCCGGCGGCTCCTTCTTTAAAAGACTTTGTGATCACCTCTACCTGGTCACTTACCATAAAAGAAGAATAAAATCCCAGACCAAAATGGCCGATGATATTATTTTCGTTCTGCCCTTTGTACTTGTCCAAAAATTCTTCGGCCCCGCTAAAAGCCACCTGGTTCAAATACTTATCCACCTCCTCTTCTGTCATACCAATTCCTTTATCAGAAATGGTCAGCGTTTTCTTTTCTGCATCAATTTTTATTTCAATACCCAACTCTCCAAGCTCCCCTTTTGCTTCGCCTAAAGAAGACAGTGTTTTTAATTTTTGTGTGGCATCCACTGCATTACTCACAAGCTCTCTTAAAAAAATATCATGTTCACTGTATAAAAACTTCTTAATAATAGGGAAAATATTTTCCGTTTGTACCCGTATGTTTCCTTTTTGCATAGTTTGTTTTTTGTTTGGTTAGCAAAGAAAGTACCAAGCCGTTCCCTGCTGCCAGCTTGACACGACAAATTTCTTTATTGAAAACAAAAAAGGCCCGAAACCGGGCCCCTGTTGCAGATTATTTGAAAGATTATAAAACCAGTATTGATTTTTGTGTGCTATAACCCGAATTATTAGTCAGTTTCAAAATATATACCCCTTTTTGCAATTTACCCGGCACAATGAAGGTGTCATCAACAAAGCCTACCTGGATAGACATATTTTTTTGGTACACCAACTGGCCTGTACTGCTGAATAACTGTGCTCCATAATAACCATTGGGGAGGTAGTCCCGGCTATAATGTAAAATACCACCCCTTGTCACCGGGTTAGAATATACAGTTAATACATAGGGGATATGAACGGTAATGAAAGAATCCAGTTCACCAAAAGCAGTCCCTCCACGGTTGGTAGCAAATGCCCTGTAAAAATACTTTGTACCCTGCACCAGGTTTGTAATCCCTACGGAAAAATTATTGGTGAAGGGGGCAGTGCCATATAATTTGGTGGTAAAGCCATTTGCAAAAGTTCGCACGGCGCTGTATTGAATTCCATAAGCGCTTACTGCCGTACAACCCGTATCGGTTATGGTGCCTGCCACGGTAGCCGAATTAGTGGTGATGGCAGTAGCTGCACCGGTAGTGTCTGAAGGTGCTGCACAAACCGGCGTTTGAAAAGAGAGTTGTATACCGTAGGTTGTACCTCCTGCATTTGTAGCAAAAGCCTTATAGAAATACGTTGTGGAAGGCGTTAATCCTGCCACGGAGGAAGAGAAACTTCCGCCGCTTAAATTGGAAGCAGGAAGATTTGTTCCCGTTCCATTGGGGAAACCATTTACGGTACTGTATTCAATTCCGTAGGCAGTTACTGCTGTGCAACCGGTATTGGTAATCAATCCCGTTAATGTTGCAGCAAATGCTGTTACATTCAGCGCTGCCCCTGTAGATATAGCTGGAGCCGAATTAACACCCGATCCAGTTGCCGTTACATTGATACCGGCAGCTGCCCCACCACCGGAAACAGGTATATTCCCATTGTACAATTGAATGGCTGTTGGCTTAAAGGTTACAAAAATAGTTTGCGAATAGCTGCCACCCCCCTGGGTCAAAGCTAGCGTGGCACTATAAGTTCCTCCAGTTGTTGTGGAGAAAGTAAATCCTTCCAACGGCCCGATAGTTACATCAGCGGTGGTAAGATTTGTTCCGGAAACAACAAATGAATTTGGCCCCCCGGCAGCGTTCACACACACATTGCCAAAAACAGCCGGCGTGGAAGCAGATAAGGTAGGCACAATAGCTGCCAGTCCGGTACCACTAACGGCAACGGTGATAGCAGTAGTTACTCCGCCCCCGCTGATAGTCACATTCCCTGTTTTAGGGCCTGCCGACTGGGGTGTGAACCTTACATAAACAAGCGTAGACGTTAGTGTAGCCGAAGTATATGCAATAGTGGTGGTAGCCCCCCAGGTACTGTTATCATTAGATACCTGGAAATCTGAGGCCGGTGCGGTAATAGTTATATTGCCCGGAGCTCCGGTAAGGTCGCTGCCGGATACATTAAACGATGCGGAAACAGAATTTAGTCCCACGGTAAGGCTGCCATAATCGGGCAATGAAACCGGAGTGGCTGCCAGTGATGGCGAAACAGCCCCGCAGGAATGTAAAGGTGAAGCTGTATTACGTGGTGCTGCAGCTGCCGCAGTAAAATCTGTTGCATTATTATTTGCGTCTGTGCAGCCGCCGTTTCCCCTGAAAATTGAATTGGCATTACTCCCAAATACAGGAGCCGTACCAGCACCTTCAAAGCAGGTAGCGGTAAGGCCATATCCAACCTTATCAACCACGTGTGTGGTAGGGCAGGCAAGCGCAATGGCATTGGTATCGCTTACCAATACAACTTTTCCTGCAGTTCCACGCATGGGGATAACACCAATAAAATCAGGCGTTGGCAATGCTGTTGTTCCACCTGTTCCCTGGGCTTGCTGTACCAGGAAATACTGGCCCGGCAATATTGAAACGTTTGGCAATTTGGTTTTCTGCCATGTAGTGGTGGTACTGGTGGCACTGTTGTATTGAATAGACCAATCGGCTATGTTGATTGAGGCACCCGTGGGATTAAATAATTCGATAAAATCATTTTTGTAAACAGAACCGCTGTTACCGCCTGCACCATACACCTGGCTGATAACAAGACTTTGCGAAAAAGAAACCAGGGAGGAAAAGGTTAAAAGAAGTGTAATTATTTTTTTCATAAACTATTTTGTTATGTTGATTATCGTTGGATAAATTAAATAAGAGCCATCATTTTAAAGCGATGGCTCTTACAAATATTATAAAGATATATAGTGCTTGCTTCCAATAAAATTAGTTGCCCAACACCCTGATATTATCAATTTCCCAGGCAGATGTTTTATCACTTGCCGTGCCAGCCGGATCAGAGCCTTCATAACGGAAAGCAACATATATGGTACCGGTTCCGTTTAAATTAACGTTGCCGGATGGCGTATAGTTTGACGGGAAATTACCCGTAGTGCTGCCTGGTGAAAATGTGGCCTGTGAAGTAATGTCAGTCCAGGTTACACCTGCAGCCCATGGGTTGCCGGTGCCGGTATAGTTTGTTGAGGTTAACAATTTTACAGCAGCAGGAACAGGTGTGCCGCCCGGTGCAATTGTCAAATAAAAATCCTGCTTGGTATCAAATGTTAGTGTGGTATTAACTGTGGTTCGGTTGATTGCTTTAGTTACCAACCAGGTAGTATTGGTGGCTCCGCTGCCAAAGGCACTTAAATAAGCGTATTTGTTAGAACTGAAAATCCTTGCATCCCAGGTCCTGCTTCCCAATTCTGCAATATTTTGCCATCCTGCTATTGATACCGGCGCATAAGGAGCAACTGTGTTGGCTGTTTGTGTTTCAAAGTTTTCGTCAATATAAACAACGCTACCGGGTGGTGGTGCACCGCATCTTGGGCCATAAAAACGTACATCAGAAGTATCCCTTATGATCAATTGCTTGGTACCGCTAAAACTGGTACCGGATTGAAAGACTGTGTAAATGGCAATAATACTGCCATGTCCTTTTGCTACAGGAATACCTGCAAATTTTGCATAGCCGCTGGTGCGCACAATGAGGTTTACACCGGCACAATTTGCAATGGTATCATTGAGTGTATTCTTATAAGCAGAAGTATCTGCATACGTTTTAGACGTGTCCCTGTTCCTGAATTCAAATTCATCTAACTGGATCAAAGCGCCCAAATACTTGTTTTGCATATCAACACTGGAGCCTCCCAATTGAGCAAGCGTTACTACTGTGGGCGTAACAGGATTATTTATTGACCCCCCAACAACATAATCACCGACCAGGTTTCCGGGAATAGCTTCCAAAGAAGGGAAACCACCAATAGTAGCTTTTACCCCTAATTCCATGGTGCGGTTATAATCGCTTATACATAACCCTTTACATTTAATGAATATTTTTCTGCCTACCGGGTAAGTTTGATACAACGAACCCAAATCCAGTAAGATCTGCAACCCGCCTGTTGAATCCTGGATATACAATTGCTTATATAAGTTACCGCTTTTATCATCTGCCACAACAATACCGGAAATAACAATATCTGAAGTAATGACATCCAATTTGCCATATACGGTATGCAATGCCTTTAACTGGGCAATGGTTGTATTGGCAACGATGTTTGGATCGGCCGGCCCGGCTGGCTGATCAAATGTTTTCTTACAGGAACTGATTGCAATAATCCCCGTTACAAGAAGCAATGCAGTAAATAATTTTGATACTTTATTCATAATTGATATTTTGAAAGTTGATTGTATTTTTTTGATTAGAACCTGAGTGAAATGCTTGCATTGAAATTAGTGCCATAAGCAAAGAATTTTTTTGGTGGAAACTTATCGGTATCCTTACCGGCAAAATCAAAACGCAATTGTTCATAACCACCTGAAACAATATTTGTATTATTCAGGATATTGCTTATCCCTAAATTGAAAACAAGGAAGGTTCTTTTCTTTAATGATTTCATCCGCTTATTCATCAACCAGGAATAGCCTGCAAAAGCATCCAGAGTATATTGAGAATGCAATCTTGTCTGGTCATTGATATCTTTCCACAAAGGAGAGGAAGGATCTATACCATCCAATGCGGCAGCAGTTCTGCGAAGCGGGTTAAAATCAAGCCACATATCATCAAAATAATTGAAGTTTACATTCACATACCAAAATTGACGGGAGCGGTAGTTTAAACCTGCGGTATAGGCCTGTTGCGGAGTGGGTACATAAAAGTTATTTGAGTATACAATATCTTTTGAAACTACTGCAGAACTGTTATCCAAAGTTACCGTAGCATTTTGCCTGGTATCATAACGGTACTTTCCAATGGCTGCAGCGGCATTCAGTGTAAGCCCTTTATACAAAATAATTTCAGTACCCAGTTCAACCCCTGCATGTTCCTTTCCAATATTACTGATAGCGTAGTTTACAAAATTCCTCACCTCGTCATTGTAAAAGGTCAATACATTAGTTTGATCACTGAACCTGGTATAATAACCTGTAGCCCTGAATTTAACTGTTGGGGCCATGAAAATATATCCACCTTCTGCTGAAACGGCCTTTTCTGATTTCAGGTCGTCCTGCACAAAATCCCTTGTTCTGGCTGCCAGGTAAGCGTTATCAAAAAATGGGGCCTTGGTCTCATAAGAGGCATTGGCAAAAAGAAAATTACCTGTTCCTAATTTATAGGTCAAGCCTCCTTTTACAGCATAGTTATAAAAATTATGGGTAGCTGACCGGCCGAATGAATTATTAGGGAACAGGCCACTTCGCACGTTGCCTGCCCTGTAGAAGCCCGTATAAGAATGTTCTGCACTTACAAAGAAATCGAGGTTGTGAAATTTAACAACAGCCTGCACCCAGGCGGCGGCCTTTTGAATATTGATATTATAATTATAGCCTAATTTATCACCCTCATGTACAATCCGGTTAGGATTATTAAGGTCATTTTGATTAGCCGTCTGGCTGTTGCCAAAATCCCTTTCTGCAAATTGGTTGCGGTCAACATAAAAAGCCCCGCCTAAAAGGTCGTTTAGTTTTTTGTAATAATTGTTTTTTTGGCTTGCATAGTTTAGGCCTGCGGTTAGGTCGATATGCTTATTAATGGTAGCATTTAAGGTAGTGTTTATATTAAAACGCCTGGTATTAGTAACCCTTTCTTCAACAATATAAAGCGACCGGTTACCCGTTACATTATTCCCGGGTATACCATTTACATCCCTGATGGTTTCCTTATTGGCATAATTGGCATTATAAAGTGCATCCCAATTGATCTGGCGAAGATTCACATTATTTTGCATAGCAGTTAATACCTGTTGGGCATAGGCAGGGTCTGCATCATAATAACTCGGCAAATAACGATAATAATCGGGGCGGGGATCAAGGGCATTGTACCAATCCAACCCGGTAACACTGCGGTTTCCGAAGGAATAAGATGCAGCAGTTAACAAATTTACCTTAGGATTTATTTTCCATTCATGGGTAAGAATACCTATTGGCTGAAACGATTTTGCAATGCTTGCATTTCTTTTTTTGCCGTTTTGGTACCCCCAGTATGGATTATAAAAGTTGGTTCCTGCTATGTCAAGCATTTCTTTTACAGAAGAGCCCTGGCGTCCATTTTCAGTTGGTGTACCGAAAGCTACGAAGGATAATAAATGGCGGTCATTGAATTTTTTATCCACACCGGTATAAAAAGACCATCCGTCATAATAAGTACCATCAGTAAATCCTTCCTCTGCCCAGCGGCGGGAGCCGGAAAAGCTGAATGCCCATCCTTTCTT
This sequence comes from Chitinophagaceae bacterium, assembly GCA_043787935.1. Taxonomy (GTDB): domain Bacteria; phylum Bacteroidota; class Bacteroidia; order Chitinophagales; family Chitinophagaceae; genus Ferruginibacter. The sequence continues at coordinate 12,319 of JAYVUL010000419.1, forward strand.
ATTGAAGCCGGTAGAATGTGTGAGCATCACCCGGTGAACATAATTCCTGTTGGACAGTGAATAATTAATACTGGTTTGTTTACGCTGTTTGGAAGCCCTGGTATCCAAAGAAGACAGCCCATTCAGATTGCCATAAGCCAATTTACTCGATTGCAAACCATAGGTGGATTGCCTGTTGCGCATAACGTCATTCAAACCTCCCCACAAACCGTAGGGGGTGTACCCGTTATCCAGGTTTTCCATCTGAACACCATTCATGAAGGTGCTGCTCAGGTCAGCATCATAGCCCCTTGTACGAAAACGAACAACACCAAAATTATAGGCTGCTGCATTATGAAAAGGGTCCCTGTTCGTATTTGCCTGCCCTGATATGTTCTGGGCACTTCCATCCGCATCATCATTCTCGTCTAATGACACCACCGGAATATTATCAAGCAGGTTATCTTTGCTGTCGTCTACCAGAATGGTATCGGCTGCAGCTGGAATGATAGTACTGTCCTTTTTTGTTTTAATTTGAGCGAAAGAAGCCTGCGAAAAACCCATCAAAAGCAACAAGGCAATAAAGCTGAATCTGTTTTTAAGCATAATTAGTTTGGTTAAAAAAAAGCAAATGTAGAGTTTTTATTTTGGTAGTCTTATTAAACAGCATAAGTAACATTAAAATAACAATACCAACAAAAAAAAACAAATAAAATAACAATAATGCAATTTAAGTAAAATATTTTACAAAATTTGTAATTACCTTCGGACCGGCTTTTCAAAGTGACCTATTGATATGCCCGCGAAAGCATCATAATTAACCTATTATTGCATAAGTTTTCCAATAACAGTTTAGGGTTTAGCCGGAAAGCAGTTTACCTCTAAAAAAAAATAAAAAATATATTGATGAAAAAGAAGATTTTACCGTTTTTATTTGCCTCACTGTTTAATATTACTTCAGAAAGGTCATTGGCATGGGGAAAAACAGGGCATGAATTGGTAGGTAAGCTAGCGTATCATTTTTTAGATGACTCTACCAGGGCATTAGTACAGAGTTACCTTGGTAATTTAAGTTTTGAAGAAGCGGCCAACTGGATGGATGACAGCAGGGGTAATACTTATTACAATTATATGAGGACCTGGCATTACCTTGACATGGATAAAGGCCTAAGCTATACTCCCTCCAGTGAAAGAAATATACTCACCGTATTACATTCAGCGATTGTAGAATTAAGGCAGTATAAAACCATAAAAAGAAAAGATGTAAAAAGGGATCTTTTATTAATCTTTCATTTGGTTGGCGACCTTCACCAGCCGTTGCATACCGGTTACAGTATTGACAAAGGTGGAAACACCATAGAAATTAATTCCCCTTTTGTATCGGGCAACCTGCACAGCGTATGGGATACCCAGATCCTGGAATACAAAGGCATCAACATGGATTCCTGCTTAGCTTTATATAAAACCTGGGACAGCAATGCCATTGCAGGCATAATGAAAATTGATGAATTAAAATGGATGTACCAATCACGTTCCCTGTTAGATACGGTTTATAGTTTCAGGGATAATTTCCTTGATAAGAATTATATTGACAATAATACGCTGGTAATAAAGAAGCAGTTGTTAATGGCCGGCCTCCGGTTGGCCGCGGTTATAAAAGAGGCGTTCAAAAAATAAACTGCAACCCTAAAGGCGGTTGTTGGTTTTATCTAATAAGGTTGAGAAATTCAGTAAGCCCGTTTGTTGCCATACCTTTCAGCAACCGCTTTGCATTTTGCATGGCCGCCATTTCAGTAATGGTTTCATTCACCATGCTCTTTACAAATAAGAATCCCATTTCTTTAATTTGCCGTTCCCCGGCTTCGACGGCTCCGCACAAGGCTATAACCGGGATATTCAATTGCATTCCTGCAGCTGCTACCTGTTGCACTACTTTTCCATTACTGCTCTGGCTGTCCAATTTACCTTCTCCCGTAATCACCAGGTCTGCACCCTGCATTTGTTCTTTCATTCTGCCGGCCTCTATAACCAGCGCTGCTCCTTGTATTATTTCTATGTCAAGGTAAGCCATCAAACCTGCAGCAATGCCCCCGGCAGCGCCTGACCCCGGAATAGCAGATACCTCCTTTCGGGTTTGTGATTTAACGACTGTGGCAAACTGTTGCAACCCTTTATCTAAAATTTGCACTGCACGTTCATCAGCGCCTTTTTGCGCTGCATATACCATTGCGGCTCCTTCTTTACCATATAAAATATTCTGTACATCAACGGCAATTTTAAAATGAATTTTTGGGATTGCAGCAGGGGAAATTATTTTTCTTATGTGCTGCAAATTTTCACCCACAGGTAATAATATCTTTTCATTACCATTAAGAAAAATAAACCCCAATGCGCTTAAAATACCAGTTCCTGCATCATTGGTAGCACTGCCACCCAGGCCAAGGATAATATTTTCAGCACCTTTATTAACAGCATGCCGTATTAAAAGCCCTGTACCAAAAGTACTGGTATGCAATGGATTTCTTTCTTTTGGTAACAACAGTTGGAGCCCACTTGCAGAAGCCAATTCAATAATGGCGGTTTTTTTTGCTTCATCCCATTGGTACGCAGTATCAATCGAACGTAGTAATGGATCAACTGCTACACAAGCCACTGTTTGTGTTTGCATATAATGTTGCAGTACTTCAGCAAAACCATCCCCGCCATCTGCCATAGGGAATTTTAATATTGCTGCAGTATCATCCACCCTTACTATACCATCTGCAATACATTTACATGCCTCCATACTGGTAAGGCTGCCTTTAAACTTATCGGGTGCAATGATTATTTTCATACTCTGGACGCGGAGCGTTTTATTGAATGTAAAATTGGCGTGTTGTCATCATTAACTAAGGGCAATAAAAAAAACTATTGAATCCGGGAAAATGGTTCAACTAAGATCAGTTGCTTACTACATTTTGCGGTGAGCCTTTTAAAAATTCATTTATATTTTCCAATGTAGTTTGCAATATCCTGCTTCTTGCTTCCACTGACATCCATGCATTGTGCGGTGTGATAATACAATTGGATAAACCTGTTAACGGGTTATCGATTTCCGGAGGCTCTGTAGTCAATACATCCAATGCAGCGCCTGCAATTCTTTTTTGCTGCAGTGCCTTCGCTAAGTCTTTTTCATTTATCAAAGCGCCCCTTGCTGTATTGATCAAAAATGATGTTGGTTTCATCAGGCCCAATAATTCTGTATTTATAAATTCCCTGTTATCATTTGTAAGAGGGCAATGCAGTGAGATGAAATCACTCTGGATAAATAAATCATAGAGGCTTTCTTTTTTCACTGATTGCACTCCTTCCCTACCTCCGTAAAATATTACCTGCATACCAAATGCATGGGCTATTGCCGCAACCTGTTTACCTATCTTACCCAATCCAACAATGCCAAGCACTTTATCTTTTAATTCAATGATCGGCTGCAGGCTGTAGCACCAGTCTTTTGCAACATACCAGTCGCCATTGCACACACTTGCTGCATTGATACCAACATGATTGGTTAACTGAAGCAACAAAGAAAATGTATGCTGTGCAACAGAGTGTGTGCCATAGCCCGGTACATTGCAAACAGTAATGCCACGATTTTTTGCTGCCGCCATATCGATATTATTGTACCCGGTTGCAGTAACGGCAATCAGTTTTAAATGATTGGCTGCATGGATCACTTCCTCATTGATAATGGTCTTATTGGTTACGATCACTTCAGCATTATAGCATCTTGCAATAGATTCAATCGCCGTGGTACGGTCATAATAATGCAGGTTGCCGCTGGCTTCAAAACCTTTCCAGCTAAGGTCGCCGGGGTTAAGGGTAAAGCCGTCTGTTATTACAATTTCCATTTCCTAATTTCCAATTTGATATTGAATATTGTCTGTTATACCCGGCCAGTTATCTGTTCGGAATGGACCGGCTGGAAATCCTTCTTTATTAAATAAATTATTTTCCCCTGCATCATCCGCCCAGCCAAAACGAACTGCTGCAGGGCGTGTTACGTTTTCGTTAAACACAACTACCGAATTATCTTTAATAAAAGCTTTGGCAAAATAAAATTTTTTATCCGCCCCTGCAATTTCAAAACCCTGCAGGTAACCATATTTATTTTTTGCCACCAGCCCACTGCCAAGGTGGGTAAAACTCAATACAATGGTATCGCCAATAATCTTCATAGATTGATAAACAGGTCCACTGTATTCATTAGCCAGGTTATAATTTTTATTCAATGCAATTGCTGCCAGTCTTTTTCCAACATCCTGTTTATTTCGCGGATGAATATCTTTAGCTTCACCAATATCTGTGGTAACGGCCATGCCTGTATTAGGCAGGGATAAGGTCATTGTTTGAGCCTCCCGCAGTTCGGCCCAGCCACTGCCCTTTTCACTGTTTCCGTTATTGGCATTAAAGCTGGCCAGTTGAACAAAATAAAATGGAAAATCTCCCAGGCCCCATCGCCTTCGCCAGTCTGTTATCATTAACGGAAACGCCTTTCGATACTGAAAAGCCCGGTGGTCATTAGCTTCGCCCTGGTACCAGATGGCCCCTTTGATGGCAAAGGGAATTAGCGGGCTGATCATTCCATTGGAGAGCAAAGTTGGATAGCTATTAGGGCCAATAGCCACTGCCGCTGATGATACGACAGCCACCTGGTATTGCCAGTTTCCTGCCAATGAAGTAACCTTACCGGCAATAGTTATTTTCAGGTCAGCCGCTTCGCCCCAAATACCTCCCCCACCGCCTGTATCAAGTACCCTTACTGCAATTACATTTTTACCTTCTTTTAAAATACCTGCAGGAATAGTGTATTTTCTTTTTTCATTGTAAGTATTGGTACTTCCAACTTTTACGCCATTGATATAGGTTTCATCTGTATCATCAATCATTGCCAACTCAATTACAGCCTCTTTGCCAGCAGCATCAGCAGCAGCAACAATTGTTCTCCGGTACCAAACAATTCCATCAAAATCGGGGAGCGACTGTTCTTCCCAAAGCTTGGGAGCCTGCATCACCGGCCAGTGGGAATCATCATACGACAACTCTTTCCATTTATCTATGATCGCTTCTGTTTGTTCTTCATTGCCCTGCAATTGGTTGATGCGTTGTTTGATTATTGCTGTCTTTTTTTTCGCCAGTCCTTCCAAATCAATTGTTGGCATATTGGCGATCATAGATTTGAATTCATTATTTTTTTCAAACGCTTCCCTGCTGGTCCAGGTTTCAATATTTGTAGCTCCCCAGGAAGCATTAATCAGGCCGATGGGGATGTGGGTTTGTAAAAATATTTCCCTGGCAAAAAAATAACCGGCTGCCGTAAAACTGCCAACAGTTTCAGGGCTGCATATTTTCCACTCACCATCAATAAGATCTTCCTGCGGGCTGGCCGCAATGGTATTGGGCACTTCAAATTGACGGATCACCGGATAGCTGGCATTTGCTATTTCACTGGCTGCATTGTTGCTATTTTGCACTATCCACTCCATATTAGACTGGCCGGAGCAAACCCACACATCGCCAACCAAAATATTTTTTAAGCGAATAAAATTTTTCCCCTGCAGCGTTAGGTCATAAGGGCCGCCTGTTGCTGCTGCACCTAATATTATTTTCCACCTGCCATCTTTACCTGCCTTGCATGTATTTGTCTGCCCGATAAATTGTACCGTCACTTTTTCATTGGCATCAGCCCAGCCCCAAATGGTTACCGGCTGGTTTCTTTGAAGCACCATGTTATCACTAAAGAGCCGGGGTAATTTTATATTGGCGAAAATAAAATGGCCTGTCAGGAGGAGCAGGACCAAGAAATAATTTTTTTTCATCGTGAAGGTGGCAATAATTGCGTATTGAAGATACCGGTATGAAAGATCATAAAAAAGTGGGTTTTGTTACCGTTCATTTTTTTATATCCAATGATCAGGCAAATTTAAATGTTGTCTGTGTAATTAGTGGTAAAAAAATGATACTGTAAAAACCAAAACGCAAAAATACCGCCCGTTGATACACATCGCCAAAATGAATATTTTTGGCTGGATACCATGATAAAGTTTTCCCTGTAATAAAAAAATAATCCAGCTTTTTCTTTCACTGTATAAAAATAGATTAATTTAAGGCAATCAAATTAACAGGCACGTTAACCTTTGCATTAATATGAAAAAGACAAATCAAACTTCACATCCATCCAATCATTCAAGAAGGAGTTTTTTAAAAAACAGCCTTATTGTTTCCGCAGGCTTTTTTATTGTACCACGGCATGTGTTAGGCGGCAAAGGCATTACAGCGCCCAGTGACAGATTAGTGGTAGCGGGTATCGGTGCGGGCGGAAAGGGAGAGAGTGACCTTGCCAATTTTTTCAAAAGCGGCAAGGCAGATATCGCTTTTTTATGTGATGTAGATGACCGCCAGGCAGTAAAAAGCAGGACGAGTTTTCCAAAAGCAAAATATTATAAAGATTACCGGGAGATGCTGGATAAAGAACATAAACATATTGATGCCGTTTCTGTTTCCACTCCCGACCACAGCCATGCTGTGCAGGCAATGGCTGCCATGCAATTGGGCAAACATGTATATGTACAGAAACCTTTGACGCATGATATTTATGAAGCGAGGATGCTGACCGAAGCTGCAGTAAAATATAAGGTGGTGACACAAATGGGTAACCAGGGAGCTTCTGGTGATGGGGTGCGTCAGTTAAGGGAATGGTACAATGCAGGCCTTATTGGGGAAGTGCATGATGTGTATGTGTGGACAGACAGGCCCGTGTGGCCTCAAGGTTTGCCCTGGCCAGTAAAGCAGGCACCTGTGCCGGTTGGATTAGACTGGAACCTGTGGCTGGGCACGGCCCCCAAAAAAGAGTTTGTAGAAAAGATTGCCCCATTCAACTGGCGTGGCTGGTGGGACTATGGTACAGGTGCCCTCGGCGATATGGGATGCCATTTAATAGAAGCCCCTTTCCGTGTGCTTGAGCTGGGATATCCCTCTGAAGCTACCTGTAGTGTAAGCTCTGTATATACCGGCCCCTTTGCCCGCGGTTACTTTCCCGATAGTCCTCCCGCGGCATCCACTGTTACTTTAAAATTCAATACTAAAAATCAAAACCAACCCATTCACCTTCACTGGAGCGATGGCGGCATACAGCCGGAAAGGCCAGATGAATTGGGGCCCAATGAAATGATGGGAGATGGTGGTAACGGTGTAATATTTGTTGGTACCAAAGGGAAAATGATGTGCAGCACGTATGGCGCAGATCCCAGGCTGCTTCCACTTTCCAAAAATGATGAAGTAAAATTGCCTCAAACCATTACCCGTGTTCCCAATGGTGCAGAAGGACACTATGCTCAATGGGTGGAAGCCTGTATTGCCGGGTACAACAGCAAAGAAACCAAAGCCCTCAGCTCACCATTTGAAATTGCAGGGCCATTAACTGAATCTATTTTGATGGGTAACCTGGCCATCAGAAGTTATGATATCCGGAAACCAAAAAATGACAAAGAAGATCGTTTTGATTACCCGGGGCGTGGCATAAAATTGCTGTGGGACGGGCCCAATATGAAAGTAACCAACTTTGATGAAGCGAATCAATTTGTAAAAAGGGCTTACCGGGAAGGATGGAGTTTGGGTGAATAGTAATCAGTACATTTCCAATTTTACTGACTTCTTAAGTCTTATCATTTTTATTATTTACTATGCTCTGACTGGAATAAAAAAGAGGTAATTCTTCATCACCTCTTTTTCATTCCAAATGATTGACCTGAATCTTATTTTAATCCTGTCAAAATATTTTTCTTCAGGTAATTGATACTTTTCCTGATATTCTCATCACCCGGCACAGGCAGGTTTTCCTGCTCTACATAAAAATATTCAAGCCCAGACAATCTTGCTTTTGCAAAAATGGATTTAAAATTGATAGAGCCGGAGCCTACCTCAGTTTGATTCATGGGCCTGGTTTTATCCAGGTCTTTTACATGCCACATTTTAAAACGGCCGGGATGTTGGTTGAACAATTCAATTGGATCATTGCCTGAAAACACGACCCAAAAAAGATCCAGCTCAAAATTTACCAGCGCCTTATCACATTCGTTCAGTAAAATATCATAGCCTGTTACATCACCTTCCCATTTTTTAAATTCAAAATCATGGTTATGATAAGCCAGTTTAATATTGTTCTTTTTGCAAAGCAAAGCCGCCTTATTTACTCTTTCAGCCACTGCCTTATAATCATCCAGCGATTTTCTTTTTGATGCATCCAAATGTGGAATCACCACATATTAGTGGCCTACAGTCAATGCAGCATCGATGGTTTGCTGCCCGTCATTGTCAAACAGGTCAAGCTGGTAATGCCCGCTGGGAGAGATTAATTTGTTTGTTTTAAGTAAGGCCGCTACTTCTTTTGCACTGGTTTTAAAGTAGGCATCTTTGGCATTGAAGCCATACATTTCCACACTGTTGTATCCGGCTGAGGCTATTTTATTAAATACCGGCCCAAGGCCGCCGGGAACTTCTTCCCTTAGAGAATACAACTGCAGGCCAATCGTACTTTTATTAAACCCTCCTGCCAAAGCATCCGCGCCAATCAATGAACCTACTGCCGCTAAACCGGAGTTGATCAAGAATGTTCTTCTTTTCATGAGAATAATATTTTGAGATGAATAATTAAGAGGTGGCCCATGCCTTATCTCCTTTTTTATAAGGAAAAGAACCATCATATTTTCCGGGTACCGGCAAATACCGCAACGCCTGTGTGGCTCCTTCCTTTGAATTAAAATAACCCAGTAGTGTTAACTGTTTCATCATTATGTAAAAGTGATCAGGGTTTTCCCTCATTTTTTCTGCCTTGGGGTCACTGCCATTTTTATTCTTTTCAAGAGCCATTTGTGTTTTTTGCTCCTGGGTGTAGGCATCAAACATGTCATTTATTTTTTTGCTATACGCTTTGGCACCTTTATCTATTTCTGTTAACAGGGCTAACCGCTGTTCAGGTGTTATATCCATGAAATCCTTTGTGAACTTTTTGTTACTGGCTTCATTCAATTTCACAATGCCGCTATGGAAAATTTTCTGATCCGCTTCCGTATAACAATCATTTACCATCACCGTCATAAAGGTGCCAACCCTGGCAGTCTTGGCTCCGGGGCTTGAAGTAGTGGGGATAATAGTATCTGCCACTTCATCCAAAAAAGCAATATCCTCTTTAGTAAAAACTGCTCCGCCGAGCGATGAACTGTTCTTACATCCGGCAAGAAAAAAATCTCCCCCTATCACCACTGCGCCGGTGGCAAGGGAAACCAATTTTAATAACTCTCTTCTGTTCATAAAAATATTTTTAATTGATTACAGATTTCCTTTTTTCAATTCTTCCACTGCAAAATTAGCTGCCCTTGCTGTTAAGGCCATATAGGTGAGTGATGGGTTAACGCAGGCCGCGGAGGTCATACAGGCTCCGTCTGTAACAAATACATTTTTGGCATCCCATACCTGGTTATTACCATTCAGTACCGATGTCTTTGGATCTTTACCCATACGGGCGGTGCCCATTTCATGTATACCTCTTCCCGGGGTACCATCTGCTTCATATCCCTTCACCTCCTTCACTCCTGCGGCTGTCAGCATTTCAATGGCATCGTTCTGCATATCCTTACGCATCTTTTTTTCGTTTTCTTTCAACTCGCAATCAATAGACAAAACATTCATTCCCCATTTATCCTTTTTAGTTTTATCCAATGTCACTTTATTTTCTGCGTAAGGTAAAATTTCTCCAAAGCCACCAATGCCCATTGTCCATCCTCCCGGTTCAGTCAATGCTTCTTTAAGACCTGCACCAATAGTCAACTCAGCAATATTCCTGTTCCACCCTTCCCTGCTGGCACTTCCCTGGTAGCCAAAGCCCCGGAGATAATCTCTTTTATCGCCAAATAAATTCTGATACCGGGGAACATAAATTCCATTGGCTCTTCGGCCATAAACATATTTATCTTCATAGCCTTCCATTTTTCCACTGGCGCCTACGCCAAGGTGATGGTCCATCAGGTTGTGGCCAAGGGCATTGCTGCTGCTGCCCAATCCATCCGGAAAAACATCTGTTGCGGAGTTCATTAATATCCAGGTAGAATTTAATGCGCTGGCATTTACAAAAACGATCTTACTGAAATATTCATAGGTTTTATTTGTTTCCGCGTCCAGTACTTCTACGCCTTTTGCTTTTTTGCTGTCCTTGTCATAAATGATTTTAGTTACAATCGACATGGGTCGCAGCGTAAGGTTACCTGTTTTCATAGCTGCCGGCAAAGTGGAAGACTGTGTGCTGAAGTAAGCCCCAAACGGGCATCCCAGCCAGCATTTGTTGCGGTACTGACAATTGGTTCTGCCTTCATGCGGCACCGTTATATTAGCAGTGCGGCCAATGATCATGGTACGGGCATTTTTATAATGCTCTTTTATCCTGGCGGCGACATCTTTTTCCACACAATTCAATTCCATGGGCGGCATAAACTGGCCATCAGGTAATTGAGGCAGGTTTTCTTTTGAACCGCTGATGCCGGCAAATTTTTCAGCATAGTCATACCACGGGGCTATGTCTTTATAACGGATAGGCCAGTCTGCACCAAAGCCATCCTTTGCGTTGGCTTCAAAATCAAAATCACTCCAGCGGTAGCTTTGGCGCCCCCACATTAATGACCGGCCACCAACATGGTAACCCCTGAACCAGTCAAATCGTTTTACTTCGGTATAGGGATTGTCTTTGTCATTGGCCCACCAGTTTAAATTCATTTCATTTAACGGGTAATCTCTTCTCAAAACAGGGTTATCTTTTATCATCTGCTGCGTTCGTCCACCTGCATGAGGAAAATCCCACGGATCTTTATTGGTATTCACATAGTCTTTCACATGTTCAATCTGTTCGCCTCTTTCCAGCATGATTACTTTCAATCCTTTTTCAGTTAATTCTTTTGCGGCCCATCCACCGCTGATCCCGGAGCCAATTACAATGGCATCGTATGTATTGTTTTCAGGCATGATAGTTAATTAAAAATTTTAAATATTGAATTTGATTATTTAAATATCGCATCTTCTTACCCCATCTTTTAGTGCTGCAATTTTATCTTCCTTTGTTTTCCCCGTTGATATAAATTCCTGTGCCACATATCCTTTAAATCCTGTTTCCAGAATTGCCTTAATGATGGCAGGATAATAGAGTTCCTGGCTTTCATCAATCTCATGCCTTCCCGGCACCCCTGCAGTATGATAATGACCAAAATACCCGTGATGGTTGTTGATAGTGCGAATCACATCGCCTTCATTGATCTGCATGTGATAGATGTCGTACAACAGTTTGAAATTTTCTGAACCAAGGCGCTTACACAATTCCACCCCCCAGTCACTTTTATCACACATATAATCTTTATGGTCAACTTTGCTGTTGAACAATTCCATTTGAATCGTGATACCATTCTTTTCTGCCAGCGGTAAGATTTTTTGCAAGCCTGCAACACAATGCTGCAAGCCGGTTTCATCATCCATTCCATTTCTGTTGCCGCTGAAACAGATCAGGTTTTTATATCCTGCCTTCACCATCAGGGGTATTACCTCAAGGTAATCTTTAACAAGTTGATCATGGTAAAGGGTATTGTTAAATCCTTTGGTTAAACTCACCTCCCCTGCCGTATAACACATAGAACTGTAAATGCCATATTGTTGTACAGTTGGCCAATCTTTGGGTGCCAGCAGATCGATGGCCGAAAATCCAATCTGTTTCACTGCTTTGCACAACTCATCCAGGGATAGAAAATCAAAGGTCCACCTGCAAACAGAATGGTTGACATTGCCCTTAAGTTTTTCTTCCACCATTTCGGAAGAATAATCACCTGCCAAAAGTTTATTACTTGTAGCAAGCGATGCTGCCGTAACGGCCAATGATTTTATGAGGTTTCTTCTTTGCATCAATGTGCTGCTGCAATTTTTGTTTTATCATTTTTAAAAAACAAAATAAACAACAAGGATACGCCCGCGGCAAACAAACAGGGGAATATCCAGATATTATGCCAGTTGTGCTGTACATCGCTTATTTTATATTTATCTACATAAGTACCGGCTAAATAAAACCCGATGTACATACCTACTCCATAGGTAGCCAGGGTAATTAATCCCTGCGCAGAAGAGCGGACTCTTTCACCCGCTTTTTGATCGGTATAAATTTGACCGGTAACAAAAAAGAAATCATAACAAACACCATGTAAAATAATTCCGGCATACAGCATCCAGCTATTTGAGCCTGTATCACCATACGCAAATAAAAAGTACCGCAATACCCAGGCAATCATACCTATCAGTAACATCTGTTTTACACCAAACCTGGCAAAGAACAAAGGCATCAGGAATAAAAAAAGCGTTTCACTCATTTGACCAAAAGTCATCTTGGCTGCCGCTCCCTGCATACCCGATTCATTTAAAAACTGGTTGGCGCTGCCATAATAAAATGCCAGCGGGATACAAATTAATATAGAGGCGATAAAAAAAATAAGGTAATTTTTATCTTTCAGCACATTCAATGCATCCAGGCCGAGCACCTCGTATACGGAAACATTTTGCCCGGCCTTTGGCGGAGGAGTATTTGGTAAAAAGAAACAATACAAACCAAAGATGGCAGATACAACAGCCGCTACCATAAAGGTGATATTCAGGCTTCCGGGATTTGCTTCCCATGACATCCAGCCAATGATAAGCCCGGCAGCTATCCAGCCAATAGTACCCCATACCCTGATGCCCGCAAATTGTTTTTCAGCATCACTGATTTGTTTCAATGCAATAGCATTTACCAATGCCAGGGTAGGCATATAGATGATCATATAAATAAGCAGCATGCTGTAGAAGGAGCCAAAATGTTTTTCATTGGCAATAAAATATAAAAACACGCCCCCTGCAAGATGCAACAAGCCAAGAATTTTTTGTGCTGCAAAAAACCGGTCTGCGATCATTCCGATAATAAAAGGTGCTATGATGGCACCAAGGCATTGTGTGCCGTAAGCAAGGCCCGTCTGTGCTCCATCTGCAGCTATATTGCCCTTGGTAAGATAGGTGCCCATTGTAACAAACCATAATCCCCAGATAAAGAAATTAAGGAACATCATTATACTTAGCTGAAAACGGATAGCATTTTTCATAATAGCAAATAAAGGTTTGTGTTGGCAATCTTAAAGAAAGCTAAATATAAATTTTTATTTTTTCATCCGGCAAGCTTTACTCACTTTTTTTACCGGAGGAAAGAAAATATACTGCAACAAACGTTTGCGGATTATAATCTGTCAATATATATCGGTACGAGGAAGCGGAAATAAAATAATTCTGGCAGTAAAGAAATCTTATTCGTAAACTTGTTAAATATTTTTTTCCTCAACAATCTTCAATTGAGATATGAAAAGAAAATTACGCATGGGCATGATTGGCGGCGGTAAGGACGCTTTCATTGGCGCCATACACCGGCTTGCTTTTAATATGGATGGAATGGTAGAAATGGTTTGTGGTGCACTTAGCATCAATCCCGCTGTTGCCAGGGAATCTGGCGAAGCTTTATTTTTACCAGCAGAAAGAACCTACCTGGATTATGAAGCAATGCTGGAAAAAGAAAGCCAGATGCCCGCTGATCAACGGATTGATTTTGTCACCATTGTTACTCCCAACTTTGCACATTTTGCCCCGGCAAAAATGGCCCTGCAAAAAGGCTTTAATGTAGTAATTGAAAAACCGATCACGTTTAACCTGGCTGAAGCAAAAGAATTAAAACAATTGGTAGAACAGACAGGATTGTTGCTCTGCCTGACCCATACCTATTCTGGTTATCCATTAGTAAAACAAGCCAGGGCAATGATTGCAGATGGCGTATTAGGCAAAATCAGAAAAGTTTGGGTGGAATATCCCCAGGGCTGGTTGAGCAAACTGAGCGAAAGAGAAGGCAATGCACAAGCGGCATGGCGAACAGATCCCACTAAAAGCGGTAAGGCAGGAAGCATGGGCGATATTGGTACCCATGCTGCTCATTTGGCAGAATATGTTTCAGGATTAAAGATCACCCACCTGTGTGCAGACCTTAATATAATGGTACCCGGAAGAATGCTGGATGATGATGGCAATGTGCTCCTGAAATTCAGCAATGGTGCCACAGGGGTGCTGATAGCATCGCAGGTGGCAGCAGGCGAAGAGAATGCACTGAAGATAAGGGTGTATGGAGAAAAAGGCGGATTGGAATGGGCACAGATGGAGCCCAATACCTTGTTGGTAAAATGGCTGGATGCACCCACCCAGGTAGTAAGGGCAGGAAGCAATTATGGCGACCGGCTATCAAGCTATGCGGTACACAATTGCCGCACACCCGGCGGCCATCCCGAAGGTTACCTGGAAGCGTTTGCCAACATCTACAAAAATTTTGCTTTAACGCTGTCTGCAAAAATTGAAGGTACCACCGCTCCAAAAGAAGCTGCGGATTTTCCCGGCGTTGAAGATGGGATCAGGGGCATGTCGTTTATAGATACGGTGGTAGCATCGGGCCAGAGTGATGTGAAGTGGACGGAGTTTGTGTGAAGGCAGAATGAGGGGAAATTTTGCACGCAGAGAGGCAGAGGGCGCAGAGAAAGAATTTTTTATGGAAATAAATGAGATAACAGGAATTATCATTCAGGAGTCAATTAAAATACATCGTGATGTTGGACCGGGATTGATGGAATCGGTATATGAGGAACTTTTATTTTACAGGCTTGTAAAATATCACCAACTGCATGTGATGAGGCAGGGACAAGTGGATTTGACTTACGAAGGATTAAAAATGAATGTTGATTTACGTTATGATTTGATGGTAGAAGGTAAAGTTCTGGTGGAACTGAAGTCGCAGGAACTTGTGCCTCCTGTGGCATATAAAATATTGAAGACTTATCTCAGGCTTACTAATATTTCGGTGGGGTTACTAATAAATTTCAATGTTGAAATATTAAAAGACGGAATTAAGAGAATGGTAAATAATTACGTGGAAGAGTAATGGCACGCAGAGAAGCAAAGGAGGCAGGGTTAATTAATAAAAAACCTCTGCGAACTCCCCTGCTTTGCGGGGCACAAAAAATTGTATAATTATAACCGTACGCAAGGCAGCGTAAAGCACAGGAAAATTATAAAAAAACCCTCTGCGAATTCTGCAGCTCTGCGTGGTACAAAAAAAAATGCATAATTATAACCGCACGCAAGGCAGCGTAAAGCACAGGAAAATATAAAAAAAACCTCTGCAAACTCCGCGGCTCTGCGTGTAAAAAACTCACTAATGCAAACAATAAAAGGTCCGGGAATATTTTTGGCACAATTTGCCTCAGATGAAGCTCCATACAATTCATTTCCATCTATTTGCAAATGGGCTGCAGCAAAGGGTTTTGTTGGCGTACAGGTACCTTCCTGGGATAGTCGTTTTATCAACCTGCAGCAGGCTGCCGAAAGTAAAACCTATGCTGATGAATTAACCGGCATTGCTAAAGAAGCCGGACTGGCCATTACTGAATTATCCACTCATTTGCAGGGACAACTGGTGGCAGTGCACCCGGCATACGATGCCTTATTTGATGGCTTTGCCCCGGAAGCATTGCGTGGAGATGCAAAGGCAAAAACAGCATGGGCTACACAGCAATTGAAGTATGCTGCTAAAGCATCACAAAATTTAGGCTTATCCGCACATGCTACTTTTAGTGGTGCATTGTTATGGCATTTGGTGTATCCCTGGCCACAGCGGCCTGCCGGTTTGGTAGATATAGGCTTTACAGAATTAGCCAACCGCTGGCTGCCCATCTTAAATCATTTTGACGAATGTGGTGTTGATGTATGTTATGAGATTCATCCCGGCGAAGACCTGCATGATGGAGCCTCCTATGAATTGTTTTTAGAAAAAGTAAATAACCATCCTCGGGCCTGCCTGCTGTACGATCCTTCCCATTTTGTTTTGCAACACCTCGATTATTTAGCGTACGTTGATATTTACCACGAACGCATCAAAGCATTTCACGTAAAAGATGCAGAACTGAACCCCACAGGGAGACAAGGTGTGTATGGAGGCTTTCAAAGTTGGGTGAACAGGGCCGGCCGTTTTCGTTCGCTGGGAGATGGACAGGTGGACTTTAGAACAATCTTTAGTAAATTAGCACAATATAACTACAAAGGCTGGGCGGTTTTAGAATGGGAATGTGCCATTAAAAATTCAGAAGATGGTGCAAATGAGGGAGCCCCTTTTATCAAGAATCATATCATTAAAGTAACCGAAAAAGCATTTGATGATTTTGCGCAAACAAAAAGTGACGATACCTTTAATAAAAAATTGTTAGGATTATAATTTAAAACCAACCACTTGTATTATGAAAAAACAGATCATTTTCCTTCTATTAGCCGGCAGCCTTTACGCCTGTAACAGCAATGATTACAGTACTTCTGGTGAGAATTCAGACGCAAACAGTAAAACAGAAAAAAAAGATGTTACCAACGATCCGGCTTTTATTGCAGGCCGTGACCTGGTAAATAAATCAGACTGCCTTGGCTGCCACAAAATAGATGAAAAATTAATTGGCCCTTCCTACAGAAGTGTTGCCGATAAATACCCCAACAATCCAGCTATGCTTGATACCCTGGCTGCCAAAATAATTAAAGGAGGATCAGGCAATTGGGGCGCTATACCCATGGCTGCTCATCCAAACATTTCTGTCGAAGATGCAAAAGCGATGGCTAAATTTATTTTGTTATTGAAAAAATAAATAAGTGAAAAAACTATTGGCAGTTGCAACAACCCTGCTGTGCATGGTGAGTGT
>JAYVUL010000420.1:0-2134 GCA_043787935.1 Chitinophagaceae bacterium
CTACAATTTTATGCATTACCTTGTCGTTAAAATATTTATCTAAGCTACTAAACAAATACCGCATGCAAAAGGTTATATATTTTCTTACTTCTTTTTTAATACTTGTTGTTGCCGCATCATTTATTACACCCAAAAAAGACAAAGTGCAATGGATTACTGTAGCAGAATTGCAGGCAGCTTATAATAAAAATCCCAAACCAATTTTAGTAGATGTTTACACCAGCTGGTGTGGCTGGTGCAAAGTGATGGACAGGGAAACATACAGCAAGGATGATGTGGCAGCTTACATCAATGAACATTATTATGCAGTAAAGCTGGATGCGGAAACAAAAGAAACACTTGTGTGGAGTGGAAAAAAATATGGATACAATGCAGCATATAAATCCAATGACCTGGCTATTTATTTATTGGGAGGACAAATGAGTTACCCCACCACGGTATTTTTAACAGCATTAAGTGCACAGCCAGCAGCCTTACCCGGATATCAAAAGCCAAAAGAACTGGAAGCACCGCTGAAATATTTTGGGGATGGTATTTATAAAACAAAAAATTTCCAGGAGTTCAACAGTGCTTTCACTGCCAGTTGGTAAACAGTTTAATTTTTTTTACTAATATTTTTTGAGGAGTCTGTTTACCGCAGGCTCCTTTTCCTTTTAAAAATTATCAAACAATATTTTTTTATTAGCGGTTAATAGTAATTTACAGGAATAAATAAATTAATGGCATCCACTGCTCCCAGACTACAACGCAGCTTAGGGCTTTTTCAATCTACAGTGCTCAACATGATTGACATGATCGGCATTGGGCCCTTTGTAACACTTCCAATTGTAATAGGCCTCGTTGGCGGACAGTTTTTGTATGCCTGGATTGCCGGCGCATTCCTCTCTTTAATTGATGCCATGATATGGAGTGAGCTGGGAGCTTCGTATCCGTTAGCAGGCGGCAGTTATAATTTTTTAAAAGAAGCCTACGGCAAAAATGGCCCAGGCAAAATGATGAGCTTCCTTTACATTTGGCAAACAGTGATACAAGCCCCGCTGGTAGCCGCTTCTGCTGCAATTGGGTTCTCACAGTATTTAGGTTACCTGGTTCAGCTTACCGGGTGGGAACAAAAAGCGGTATCGGGAGCAGTGATTGTTTTTATTACTTTTTTGCTGTACAGAAAAATTGATAACATCGGAAAAATTGGTGTGCTGCTGTGGAGTGGTGTATTGCTGACAATGGGCTGGATAATTTTTGGAGGAATAGCACACGGCAATTTTTTTCAACCGGTAAAAGAAGCAGTTACTGGTTTCAGTTGGGCACAGATAGTTCCCTTTGTATTTGGCCAGGCTTGTGTAAAAACAATCTACAGTTATCTTGGCTATTACAATGTTTGCCATTTGGGAGGCGAAATAAAAGATCCCGGAAAAAATATTCCCCGGAGCATGTTTATCTCTGTTATTGGCATTGCTGTTTTATATCTTGCCATGAACATAAGTGTAACAAGTGTTATTCCCTGGCAGGAAATAAAAGGCTGGTACAATGCAGGGCAAAATAATTTTGTGGTTAGTACTTTCATCGAACGCCTGTATGGCAGCAGGGCCGCAAATGCTGCTACTGTGATGATCTTGTGGGTGGCATTGGCATCTTTATTTGCAGTAATGCTGGGTTATTCCAGGGTGCCGTATGCCGCTGCGGCAGATGGGGCTTTTTTTAAAATATTTGCAAGGCTTCACCCCACTAAAAACTTTCCTTATATCTCCCTGCTGGTGCTGGCGGGTTTAGCCTTTCTATTTAGCCTCATTTATAAAATGAAAGATGTCATTGATGCCATACTGGCCATGAGGATTGTATTGCAATTTGTAGGGCAGGCTATTGGCGTGATGTTATTGCGGACAAGGAACGGCACTAAAAATCTTCCGTACAAAATGCCTTTGTATCCTTTGCCAGTAATACTGGCCATTATTATTTGGCTATTCGTTTTTTATTCTATCGATTATGAAATACTCAAATCATTCATTAAAGTATTTATCAGCGGCATAGCTGTGTATTTCATTTTTGCCAAAATTCAACAGCAATGGCCTTTCGTTAAAAAAGGGTAAGATTAATTACAATACTTCTTCAATTTATACCTGACTGACTGGCATTGCGG
>JAYVUL010000421.1:0-4040 GCA_043787935.1 Chitinophagaceae bacterium
AATTTTATTTTTTACAGAAAACTGCAGGCGGCAGTTGGTGGTGATTCTGTACTGACTGTAAACGGACAGGTTTTAGGGGCTTTTAATTTTGGCCAAACCAATGCAACGCTGAGTGGTGTTGAAGCAGTATTGGATATTCATCCACATCCGTTAGACTGGCTGCACATTGAAAATACATTTTCGCTTACTACCGGGAAATTGAAAGCAGCGATTGAGTCAGCAACCTATTTGCCTTTTATTCCTGCACCAAGATTGATAAATGAAGTCAAGTGCAACTTTACAAAATTGACAAAAGGCATTGCCAGCTTTTATGCAAAGATTGAACTGGACAATACTTTTGCCCAGAACAATATTTTTGCTGCGTATAATACAGAAACAGCTACTCCTGGTTATTCTTTACTCAATGCCGGCATGGGTGCAACGCTTGTTTCGGCAAAAGGAAGAACATTGTTCAGCATTCATCTCAGTGGTATGAACCTGGGTGATGTAGCTTATCAAAATCATTTAAGCCGGTTGAAGTATGCAGCAGAGAACAGGGCTACCGGCAGAATGGGTGTTTTTAATATGGGCCGGAATTTCAGTATTAAATTAAATATCCCTTTCGGAACAAAATTAAAAGAGCAATAATTTTTTAAATAGCCCTGCTGAGCAACTAACTTGCAACTTAGAACCCACAATCATAAATAATGAAGTTTGTAAAAGGCTGGCTTGTTGCTGTTGTTGTTGTTTTGGCCTATGCCTGCCCTGCACAGAATTTTGACATTGATTTATTAAAATCAATCAATGAAAAAGAAAGCGGATTTAAGAATGATTTTTTTAAAGCGGATGCACAAAGTGTTACCCTGCTAAACATTGCAGCGCCGGTTACCATCCTTACAGTTGGTTTAATCAGGCATGATAAGCAATTACAAAGAGATGCTGTTTATATGATAGGGGGCTATGCGTTGTCAACTATTTTAACGCATGGTTTAAAGATCACCATTCAGCGGCAAAGGCCTTTTGATACATATAGTTTTATTGTAAAAAGAACTGAAGGCGGCGGCTATTCCTTTCCATCCGGGCATACTTCTGCAGCCTTTTGTACCGCCACTTCTCTCAGTTTGCTTTTTCCCAAATGGTATGTTATTGCCCCATCGTATGTGTGGGCTGCCAGTGTGGGGTACGCCCGTTTGTACCAGGGGGTGCATTATCCCTCAGATGTACTGGCAGGTGCCATCGTTGGTGCTGGCAGTGCGTGGATTGCTTACAAATTTCAAAAATACATGGATAAAAAATCTGCGCCTAAAAAGGCGGCCAGGCCTGCAGCATTATAATTTATTTTAAGGAGTTCTTTATAATACAGGTTGCTGTATTTTTATGCCATGTTAGAAATCTCCATCAACACTCCCGCATTATTATTCCCGGCCATTACCTTACTGATGCTGGCATACACCAACCGGTTTTTATCTTTGGCTGCATTGGTAAGAAAGTTGCATGACGAATATAACCGGGGCGAAAAGGAAAAACATATTTTAAGGCAGATAAAAAACATCCGCAGCAGGCTCAACCTCATCCGCTACATGCAAAGTTTTGGAATCATGAGTTTTCTTTGTTGTGTACTGTGCATGTACGCTATTTTTCGTGGATGGATGGTGGTAGCCCACTGGATATTTGCTGCCAGTCTGATCTGTTTATTGCTGTCGATCGTTTTATCCTTATTGGAAATTAATAAAAGTACCAGGGCCATTGAGCTTGAGCTGGGCGATATTGAAGAATTGTCCGGTGCAAATATCTTTAAGGATATTTTTAAGCCAGGCGAATAAGAACGTTTCTTGTTTATCGGTTTTATGAATCCATAATCCATGCCCGATTGCAGTTATATTTTCACAACCGGCTTCCCTTTGCCTTTTACCTTCCTGCGTAACCGATAACTTTTAACTCATCACTGTTTATGGTCAAACTCTTTAGGCGGAGTGTCTTTATAGTTTTTTGTATAACTCACAAAAAAGTATAAGTAAATAACCCGGCTCAGGCGCATCAACCAGGGCTGTATTACAACCAGCAGCAGGCCATTCAGGCTAAGCCACCAGAATATCCTGTTGTCTTCCGTGGATACCCCAATCAACACCCACCAGGCTACAAAAGTACTTACTGAAAAGGCTACTGCCAGGGCATAACTGACATAGCCAGTGCCATACCAAAAACCCTGCTCCAGGTCGTACCGCTGGCCGCATTCGGGGCATTTTTCAGGCATATTAAAAATATGGGAGAGCTTTAATTTTCTGTATGGGTTGGGATCTTTGAACATGGGTCCACGCCTGCAGCGGGGGCATTTCATGCTAAGTATGCTCCACCAGTAATTGGGGGTGGGTATTTTGTCATTCATTGTTGGCAAAGGTAGGTTAGGATACCTGATTTAAAATGTATGATTTAGGATGTCTGATTTGGGAAAACCCCGCCTATAATAGTACAATAATTACATTGTGCACCTGCCTTCAAAGGAAATCAGTCATCCTGCATCAGGTATCAAAGTACTGCCTGCAACTTCTTTCGCTCCCCAATTTGCTGGCGCCACATGGCATAGTACAGGCCCTTTTCCAATAATAAATTTTCATGCGTGCCGGTTTCTACAATGTCTCCTTTTTCCAATACATAAATTTTATCTGCGTGCATAATGGTGCTCAGGCGGTGTGCAATTAAAATGGTGATCTGTTCTTTAGCCGATGAAATGGCTTTAATGGTATTGGTGATGTCTTCTTCTGTCAAGGAATCCAATGCAGAAGTGGCTTCGTCAAAAATTAATAAGTTGGGTTTACGCAACAAAGCCCTGGCAATTGACAGGCGTTGTTTTTCCCCACCCGATAATTTCAATCCCCCTTCTCCGATCATGGTATCCAGGCCTTTTTCTGCCCTGGCAATTAAGTTGGTGCAGGACGCTTTTTCAAGCACATCTCTTAAATCTGCTTCGGAAGCTTCGGGGTTTACAAATAGCAAATTTTCTTTGATGGTGCCGCTGAATAAATTGGTATCCTGTGTTACAAAACCTATTTGTTTACGGAGGTCATCAAAATTGATTTTAGTTTCGTCCAAACCATTGTATTCAATTTTCCCTTCCAGTGGGCGGTATAGCCCAACGAGAAGTTTCATCAGTGTTGATTTTCCGCTGCCGCTTGGCCCTACAAAGGCAATTGTTTCTCCCTGCTGTACGTCAAAACTGATATTGTCAATGGCTTTGTGGCTTGCGGTCTGGTGCTTAAAGCTTACTGTTTTAAAAGAAAGTTCATTGATATTACCTAATGGTTTCGGATTGGCAGGTGCAGGCTCAGGAGCTTTGATCATGAGCGCATGAAAATTATTAAGTGATGCTTCCGCTTCGCGGTAAGAAAGAATGATGTTGCCGATTTCCTGCAAGGGGCCAAAAATAAAAAAGGAGTAAAAAGTAAGGGTGATCACTTCACCGGCAGTAAGTTTATCCTGGAAAACCAGCCACAACAATGTGAACATGATAACCTGGCGTAGAAAGTTGACAAAAGTGCCCTGGATAAAACTGAGGGTGCGGATGCTTTTTACCTTGCGTAATTCCAACCCGAGAATTTTATATGTGTTCTTATTAAGCCGGGTTATCTCCTGGTTGGTGAGCCCCAAACTTTTTACCAATTCGATGTTTCTCAGCGATTCCGTGGTGGTACCAGCCAGCACAGTAGTTTCCTTTACAATGTTTTTTTGAATAACTTTTATCTTCCTGCTCAGCAAACTGGTCAAGAGTGCCAATACCAGCATCCCTCCCAGGTAGATTGGCATTATGGACCAGTGGAGCCTTGCGGCATAAACTGATACAAACACAATGCCCACCAGCATACCAAACAATACATTGATGAATGAAATGATAAATTTTTCAGTATCCGATCTTACTTTGGAAAGAATCGATAATGTTTCACCGCTGCGCTGGTCTTCAAATTCCTGGTAAGGCAGTTTCATGGAATGCTGTAACCCATCTGTAAAAATTTTGGCACCAAATTTCTGAACGATCACATTGCCAAAATAATCCTGGAAAGCCTTTG
>JAYVUL010000422.1:0-5780 GCA_043787935.1 Chitinophagaceae bacterium
TGCAGCAGTTTTTTTTCCTTTTTCATCAGTGAAAAATTATCTGTACTCTGCCAGCTTGGATGAATACCAACTTTATAATTAGCTGCATGGTTACTCACCAGTTGTTTGACCGCACTGGTATCCGGCAAAATATTTTTATCGTATGGCCCGTTCTTTTTGGCCATCAGAAAAAAATAAACCGGCTGCAGGGAATGTTGCTCATGAAAATGATCTAACCAGTCATAAACATCAAAAGGATCTTTTACAGCTCCGGCCAATACTTTAATTCTTTCCACCGATGGTGATTTCAAAAACCCGCCGATTGTTCTGAGTAAACTTTTATGGCGATATGCATAAGCCATATCAATATCATAGGTGGGGATATAGGTGAATGATGAATGACCAATGGTGAACAGGGCGTGTTTTTCCTTTAGTTTTTTTACTAAAACATTCACCCAGATATTGATCACCGGCAGTTGTAAAAACCCTTCTT
Organism: Chitinophagaceae bacterium; assembly: GCA_043787935.1. Classification (GTDB taxonomy): domain Bacteria; phylum Bacteroidota; class Bacteroidia; order Chitinophagales; family Chitinophagaceae; genus Ferruginibacter. The sequence continues at coordinate 473 of JAYVUL010000422.1, forward strand.
TAAAAGCCAGTGAATTTTCATGGTCATATCTTCCAAAACTGTCTTTTGAATAAGGTAAATATTCTTCATAGCGGCTGAGTAAATAAAAAGAAGCGGCAAAAATATCAAATGGGAAACCTGTACCGGTTGCTGCCGGGATTGTTTTAAAAAACGCTTTGTAACCATCCGTTTCAAAACATGCTGCCGGTTGCAGTGTAATATCATTTTCAAACAGCAGGTTTACATTTTTTACCCATAAACCCGTACCCGTAAGCTCCAGTTGGGAATAGTTGATCTTTGCCCCCTGGTGCAACAGGTATGCTTCCACATTGGCAGTAATAAAAAAATCTGCCTGCATCAGTTCTTTAAAAATAAAAGAGCAGATGTATTGCAACCTTGGAGTGATTCTTTCGGAATAAAGTAAGATCATTGTACCACAAAATATAAAAGTTAGCTGAAAGATGCTTTGAAAAAATAATACGGCCGCAGCAGAAAACATTGCCGGCAGTTCAAACAAATAGAATCGGCTTTACAAATGAATGATTATTTTTGAAAATCATTATTCACAAAGTTATTTTGTACAAAACGTTTTGAGCCTTAGCCCCGATAAAAAAATTTACTTTCTTTCCGATTTTCACCTGGGTGCCCCTAACCCGGAAGTAAGCCTGCAGCGTGAAAAAACCATCGTGCATTTTTTAGACAGCATAAAACAGGATGCCGGTCAGGTTTTTATTGTGGGTGATATGTTTGATTTTTGGTTTGAATACAAAACCGTAGTACCCAAAGGGTATGTAAGGCTGCTGGGCAAACTGGCAGAACTTTCTGACCTGGGCATCAGGCTTCATTTTTTTGTGGGCAACCATGATATGTGGATAAGAGATTATTTTCAGCAAGAACTGAAAATGCAGGTTTACTTTGAGCCAACCCGGTTTACACTCAATGGAAAAATATTTTTGATCGGCCACGGTGATGGCCAGGGACCGGGAGACCACAAGTATAAGGTTTTAAAAAAAATCTTTCGAAACCCCGTTTGCCAGTGGTTGTTTGGAATTATACCACCGGCAATGGGCATGGGGCTCGCCAACTACTTTTCAAAAAAAAGCAGGCAGGCAGAGGAAGGGCAGGAAGAAAAGTTTTTGGGTGAGGAAAATGAATGGCTCCTTGTATATTGCAAAGAAGTGTTGCAGAAGGAGCCGATAGATTATTTTATTTTTGGCCACCGCCACCTGCCAATTGATTTTACATTAAATAACAACAGCCGGTATATTAATTTGGGGGAATGGATCAACTTTAACAGCTATGCTGTTTTTGACGGCGTTAATATTACATTAACGAGTTATAAAAAATAATGCGGGTAAAAAAAATAATACTCTTTATCCTGGTCAATGCTGCCTGCTGGGTGCATTCATTTGCACAGCAGGATTCTGTATTGAAATTTGAGAAAAGAATAACTGGTGATTTTACCTATTTCACGGTAGACAACCTGGATAATATTTACCTGGTGAACAGCAATAACCAGTTGAAAAAACTAAACAGCAACGGCGACTCTGCTGGTGTTTTCAATGAGGTACGTAAATATGGAAAATTATTTTCCATTGATGTTACCAATCCATTAAAACTGCTGCTGTACTATCAGAATTTTTCAACTGTTGTTGTACTGGACCGTTTCCTGAATGTGCGCAATGTTATCAACCTTCGTAAGCAAAATATCTTCAATGTAAAAACAATCTCCACTTCTTACGATAATAATATCTGGCTGTTTGATGAAGGGGATGCCAAACTGAAAAAGGTGGATGATAACGGCGAAGTACTGACTGAAACGGTGGATTGCAGGCTGTTGTTTGATACGGTCCCCTCTCCTGCACAAATTATTGACCAGGATGGTTTCGTAAACCTGTATGACCCGGAAAAAGGCTTTTATATTTTTGATATTTACGGATCGTTGAAAAGTAAACTGCCATTCAAAGATTGGAAAAATGTGGAGGTGATTGGCAAAAAATTATATGGCTTCAGCGATACCGTTTTGCACCAATACCTGCCTGGTTCTTTGGCATTAAAAGATTACCCGCTGCCCCCAATATTTATTGATGCCCTGCAGATAAAAGTGGCCAACAACAAAGTTTACCTGCTCAATAAAAACGGCCTGCACCAATTTTTGGTGCAATAGATTCACCTTCAAATACCTAATTTTATCTCATGGAGTTTTTAGATCGTATTTACTTTGACAATACTGTGCGGAGTTACCTGCTGGTGGCTGGCACTATTTTATTTGTGTTGCTTATTAAAAGATACCTGTCCCGTTATGTTGTTTCGTTATTTTACAAACTGGCTAAAAGAATCTGGGCTACGCTTGACAAAAGAAGTTTTCTGGACCTTGTGGCAGAGCCGGTGGAATGGTTCCTGGTGATTGTGATCTCCATCTTCTCCATTGATAAGCTTCATTTCCCCGGCGCATTGGAATTTGATATTTACGGGCACAGCACCCATGATATTTTTTCAAGGCTTGGGCCGGGTATTATCATTGTTTCCTTTATCTGGCTGGTAATGCGGCTTATTGATTTTATTGCCGTAGTGCTGGAAGAAAAAGCTAACCACACCGAAGATACCAGGGATAATCAACTGATCGTTTTCTTCCGTGATTTTTTAAAAGTGATCATTTGCATAGTTGGGGTATTATTGATTATTAAGGCAAGTTTTCACCAACCCATAGGCAGTGTACTTACCGGGTTGAGCCTTGTAGGCGCAGGGCTGGCACTGGCAGCTAAAGAAAGCCTCGAAAATTTAATTGCTTCCTTCATCATCTTTTTTGATAAACCGTTTTTTACCGGTGATACCGTAAAGGTAAATACAGTAACGGGCATGGTGGAACGCATTGGCCTGCGAAGCACCCGGATACGCACGGGCGACAAAACACTGGTAACAGTGCCCAATAAACAGATGGTGGACAGTGTGGTGGACAACTGGAGCCTGAGAACAGAAAGAAGGGCAGAAATAAAACTGGAATTATCATCCCAAACAGCCGGATCTGTATTGCAGCACTTAACAGATGACATAAAAAATATCCTGTCTGGCCATCATGAACACATTAATAGTTCGGAAGTTTTTGTAAGGGAAATTACAAGGGATTCCATCATCATTACAGCGGAATATTTTACTATGCCCTTTTCATTTACCGAATTCCTTCAGCTTAAAAATGATATCAACCTGCAGATAAAAAACATGATGGAAGACAACCATGCAGCGTTTGCAGGAGAATCACGCCAGCCAGTAATAAAAGGAGAGGATCTTACCGAAGGCTGAGACCGGTTTCACCAAAGCGGTTACCTGGAATAATCTGCAATTAATGAGTTTCCCCGGTTCGCTTTCTACCTCAGGCAGCGCGGGTGATGCTGCTGATGATGATGTTGATACAGTTATTTTTTTACAACGGTTGCCAAATGGATAATGGGCAAAGGATAGAAGCCCGTGGCGGAACCAATGTGTAAACATAAATGGTGAATTACCGGCCGTACACGATTGGCCATTTACAAATTTGCTTTCAGTTCCAGTAAAAAGTTTTTTATCTTCTTCAAAGAAGTAATCGTGGCAAATCTTTCTTCTGCCTTTTTATTGTTTTTAAAATAATCTTTAGCCCCTTCCATAGTGTATTTTTTTTCCCTTGTCAGGTGGTAGATCAACTGGATATTTTTAACATCCTCCGGACGGAACAGCCTGTCTCCCTTGCCATTTTTTTTGGGTTTTAACACATCAAACTCATTTTCCCAAAGCCGTATCAGTGAGGCATTTACCTTAAACCAGGAAGCTACCTGGCCAATGGGGTAATACAATTTTTGAAACAGGATGTCATCCCCGGGCACTTCTATCAAATCTGCGCCTGCACTCATTTCTTTTACGCTCTTGCGGCCGCGGGTTGATTTTTTTTTCTCTGCTGCCGGCGCTGTCACCGCAACAGGCACTTCCACAATTTTCTTTTTTACAACTCTTTTTTTCGCCGGTGCAGGCTGCAGCGGCAGGTCATCAAAGTCAAATGCTATTTGTGTCTGTTTAGCCATTATTGATTGTAAAAATAAAATAAGTATTACTAACTAAGTCTCCTTTAATAAAAAGAATATTAATTCTCCTGCTTGTAAGCCAGTGGAAATTAATCAAAACTTTTGGCACTGCCGGTAGCTGCAATTTTTAATACCCGGTCATACTGTTCCGCATTCAGGTCGTTGTAAAAAAAGTAAACGGGGTCCACCGGTGTGCCATTGATATGCACTTCATAATGGCAATGAGGGCCGGTACTGGCACCGGTGCTGCCCACCCATCCTATTACTTCGCCACGTTTTACCCTTTGTCCATCCCTTGCCTTTACCCTTACCATGTGCATGTATACCGTTTCATACCCATACCCGTGATTGATGATAACATGATTGCCGGTCCCTGTTCCTGGTCCGGCTGTAGTTACCACCCCATCTCCGGTAGCGTAAATAGGTGTCCCCTGCGGAGCTGTAAAATCAAGCCCGCTGTGCATTTTAGCAATACCATAAATAGGATGGATGCGCATACCAAACCCACTGGCGATTCTTGACAGTTCTTTGTTACTTACGGGCTGAATGGCTGGTATGCTGGATAATTTATTGCCCTGGTTGTTGATCAGCTTTTCGATATCCGTATAGCTTTTCCGCTGGTAAACAACCCTGGCGCTGATGTTATTCAATTGATAAGCGATGTCTTTACTCAGGGCATCATCACTCATCACGTTTACCTTTTCAATTTCTTTCTTTTTTTCTGTCAGCATTGCCCTGGCACTGTCGGGTAATGGATTGGCTTCAAAAATGGAACGGTACACTTCATTATCCCTTTTCTCCAGTTCTGCCATTTGTTCCTGTAATGTCAGCAGCTTACCCGAAAGCGTGCTGTAATTATCTTTCATAATTTCATACTTCAGCTGTAGCTCTTTGTCTGTAGGCTTTGGAATAAATTTGGTGTACAGCCATATTACCAATGCCGAACTCACCAGCAAGGCAGAAAGAAAACCAAATATCCGCAGCAGCTTTACCCTGAAAGGTGTTACCAGCTTTTCATACCGCAGCGTATTGGTATTATAGAAGTATTTTATTTTTTTCATCTTGACCGTCCGCTATACAGCAAAAATTTATAAAAATAAATATCAGATTTTAAAAATTTCTGGTGCTGGAATCTGAGCCTTTGTCCTCTCTGCTGCATCACACATCTGTATAGCATACCATTGTTCCGCTTTGCCTGCTGTATTACAGCCTCATCTCACTTTCGCTTCTCCCTGCGGGAAGGGGCGGTGCTTCATCACATTAAAAAATCATTTTAT
>JAYVUL010000423.1:0-3280 GCA_043787935.1 Chitinophagaceae bacterium
TTATTTTCCGCTTTCCAGGCATCCATCAATTGCGGTATACAATAAATACCCGGTTCAATCGTAAGGGTAAAGCCGGGTTCCAGAGCACGGCCTAGCCGCAAAGATTTCATACCAAACTGGGTACTTTTTTTCAACACATCAGTATAACCAACATAAGGTTCACCCAAATCTTCCATATCATGTACATCCAGCCCGATCATATGCCCCAGGCCGCATTGAAAGAACATGGCATGTGCACCAGCCGCAACAGCATCCTGTGCATCGCCTTTCATTACGCCCAGTTGCTGCATGCCTTCTACAATTTTTTGTGCTGCATTTAAATACACATCCTTAAATAATACACCCGATTTCAACATCGCTACAGAACTGTTATGTGCATGCAAAACAATTTCATATACTTCCTTCTGTTTGGCTGTAAATTTTTTGCCAACCGGAAATGTGCAGGTAAGATCGCCGGCATAATTCATATCATTGGCAGCTCCGGCATCGCATAATATCATTTGGCCTTCTTTGATGGTATTACCGGCATATACATTGTGCAGTGTTTCTCCATGAATGGTAACAATGGGATGAAACGAAAGGCTGCCATTATTGGCATAAGCTGTTTCTTTCACTTTTGCCATTACTTCATATTCCTTCATCCCCGGTTTGGCATAGCGCATGGCAGCCAGGTGCATATCTGCGCTGATGATGGCAGCCTTATCCATCTCTTCCACTTCGCAGATTTCTTTATAAGATCGTTGACTTACGATGGCTTTTATTAAGGGTACCGAAGCTGCATCGCCAACTGCTTGTACTGGAATGTTTAACCACTGCGCTATCTTTATTTTATTCTCTGAGCGATAGGGCGGAATGAAATGTATTTGTCTGCCGCTGGTTAGTGCCTTGCCGATAACCGATTCAATAGCAGCATAGGGCGATGTTTTTGCAACGCCAACGGCCGCTGCCATTTCCACCACCGTTGACTGTGGCCCGGTCCATACAATATCTTCAATGCTTAACTCATTGCCAAAGATGGTTTCTTCTCCGCTTTCCGCATCAATAATGGCGGCCAGTCCCGAAAGGTTAATTCCAAAAAAATATAAAAAACAACTGTCCTGCCGGAAGGGATACCAATTGTCTTTATAATTCATGCCACTCTCTTCATTGCCCATTAAAAGTATCAGCCCGCTTTTTATATTTTCCTTTAAAACTTTGCGCCTGTTTTCATAAACGGAAGATTCAAATAATCTGAAATTCATAATTTTGTTTTTTTAGTCTTTTTAATATAAAGCTTGCTATTAAAGTTACTGGTAATTTTTTTACCGATGGCGCAAGGCTCTGCCGACATGCAGGTCTACAGGTTTGTCACCAGATTTAATAAAACGCAACCTTTTTACCTTTTATTAAGTAGCTTAACAGTCTAATATTTTTTATATGAAATACCTTTTCCCCCTCCTGCTTATTGTTATGCCTGTCGCAGCATTCTCACAGGATACACTTACCATACATGATATACCTGCGGCTGAAAGGGTAATTGGCCTTGCGTTTAAACCTGCCGAGAGAGATTCCTTATTTGATGATTTAAAAATCAATATGAAGGAATACCAAAAAATGCGGCAATACAAACTGGATAACAGCATACCGCTGAGCACCTGGCAAAACCCCGTACTGCCGGGTATGCAGTTCAACATGAAACAAAACCCGGTAAAATGGAGCTTTCCAAAAAGCCTGAATGTGCCTGTCAATAAAAATGAACTGGCTTTTTATTCTGTATTACAGTTGGCATCGCTTATCAAAAACAAAAAAATAAGTTCGGTCGAGCTAACCAAGTTTTTTATTGAACGCCTGAAAAAATTCGGAGATACTTTACAATGTGTAATTTCCATTACCGAAGAAATTGCCATGCAACAGGCCTTGCAGGCTGATAAAGAAATTGCAGCGGGTAAATATCGTGGCCCTTTGCACGGCATCCCTTACGGACTAAAAGACTTGTTTACTGTAAAAGGAACAAAGACAACATGGGGCGCTGCACCATATAAAGACCAGACCATTGATGAAGATGCTTTTGTTTATACCCAATTAAAAAATGCAGGTGCCGTATTGATTGCAAAATTCACATTGGGTGCATTGGCCATGGGAGATTACTGGTATGGCGGAAGAACAAAAAACCCCTGGGATTTAAAAAGAGGTTCAAGCGGTTCATCGGCCGGTTCAACTGCGGCCACGGTTGCCGGTTTGGTTCCTTTTGCCATTGGCACCGAAACACTGGGTTCCATCATCTCTCCATCTAATGCCTGTGGCGCAACAGGCCTGCGCCCTACTTTCGGCAGCAACAGCCGTACAGGCGCCATGGCACTCAGTTACAGCCTGGATAAAGTGGGCCCCATTTGCCGCAGCGCCGAAGATGCTGCAGTGGTATTTAATTACCTGCACGGTACAGATGGATTAGATCAATGCGCTGTAAATATGCCTTTCAATTACACAGGCAAAGCAGATTTTTCTAAACTAAAAATTGCCTATGCTAAAAATTATTTTGATAAAGGAGATACGCTTGGTAATGAAATGAAAGTATTGGATGTGTATAGAAAATTAGGAGCAACATTGGTACCGGTTGATTTTCCAGATTCAACCGTTTATAATTTCGACATCGTGGGTATTATCATTGGTGCTGAATGTGCAGCACAGTTTGATGAATTAACCCGTAGCGATATGGACGATATGCTTACCAGACAACGCAAGGGCGACTGGCCCAATCAATTTCGTACCTCCCGTTTTATTCCGGCAGTTGAATATATAAATGCCTATCGTCATCGGTATGTACTGATGCAAAAAGTAAACGAGGTGATTAAAAATTACGATGCATTTATTTGCCCTACTTATGGTGGCAACCAATTATCTATCACTAATCTTACAGGTCACCCGGCTGTAATTTTTCCTACGGGAATAAATAAAAATAACCTGCCAACCAGCATTACTTTAATTGGTAAGTTATATGATGAAGCAACTTTATTAGCCATTGCTAAAGCTTACCAGGATGCAACAGATTTTAATAAACAACATCCGGAGATGTTTAAATAAAACTCGGAATTTCGTCATCTGGGCCAGATATAAATAAATGAAGAAGGGTTCTTTTTTTAAACCATATTCAACGCTAACCCGGCGGCACAGCGATCTAAAATTGTATATTTATACCATCTCAAACTCAGCTTATGAACCCCAGAATATTTTTTACGCTCTCTGTTATTGCGTTTTTAATCGTGGCAGGTTTCAGGTACTCAACAAAAAGTCACCACTCAAC
>JAYVUL010000424.1:0-5586 GCA_043787935.1 Chitinophagaceae bacterium
ACGGGTACTTTATCGGGTAATACCGGCCTGGCTGTAACAGGCCCCGGTATTGACGCCAATACAAATGTAATTGCAACTTCCGGCGGTAACTTTGTCATCATGCTTTCAAAGCCGGCTTTGGCCACTGCCACAGGATCAACTTTTACTTTTACAAGCGACAGTGCCACCCTGGCCACAGCCAATCCCAACGGAATGGATAGCTTGTCCGGCAGTGTTATAGTAACAGGAGCAAAATCATTCCAGAGCGGGACAAATTATATCTTCAATGGGGCAACCGATAAACCTTTTGGAATTTCTACCGGGTCAACCGCTACCGTTATCAAGGCAGGGACGGTGGAAATAAATGCTCCAGTAACAGTTAACAGAAGTGTGACCGTGTACCGTCAATTAACGATCAACAGCAAATTGACATTGCGTCCTTTAGATGCAGTGTTAATTAATGCCGGTGCAGTGATCAACGGAAATTACAATGCATCCAATTATATTGTTACCGGTTACAATGCTTCCACCGGCGAACAAAGTACTGTTCAGTATAACGGAATGACAGCAGCAGTAACGCTGCCTGTGGGCACCGTAAATAATTATTTACCTGTAACGATTAATCCGTCTGTGGTTTCAAGTTTTAATGCGGCTGTTTTTGAACCCATCACCTCAAATGGTGCGGTAACCGGTACTCCGCTAACTGCCGGTGCAAGGCAAACAGTTGTTAATGCTGTCTGGAATGTCAACAGGTTGTTAGGCTCGGGAAGTACAGGTATTAAATTGAACTGGCCTGTTGCTGTAGAAGGTGCTTTATTCAGTGGTTTTACCAACACAGAAATAGGCCTTATTGAGAATAATGGTTCATCATGGTCACTCCCAACAGGAACAGGTGATAATGCAGCAAATACTGCAGCCGCAACGGTAACTACCTTTGGCCCATTCAGTGCCGGTGGCGCTCCGGCTGTTCAGGCTTTTGTGTTTAATACGCTGCCTGCTAAAACTTATGGTGATGCAGATTTTAGTGGAGCTGCCAGCAGTTTGAATACTACACAACCTATAATCTACACCAGTAATAATACTTCAGTAGCAACAATTGTTAATGGCAATATCCATATCCTTGCTGCAGGCACTGCTGATATCACGGCATCACAAGCCGGTGATGGAACCTATCCTGCAGCCAGTGTTACGCAAACACTCACGGTTAACAAAGCTGCTTTAACCATTACCGCAGATAATAAAACCAAATCACAGGGTGAAGCAAATCCTGTATTAACCGTTACCTATTCCGGTTTTGTTTTGGGCGAAACAGCCAATATTTTATTATCGCCTGCATTATTGAGTACCACTGCACTCGTAACATCTCCTGTGGGGCCATATCCCATAACGGTAAGTGGGGCCACGGCTGCCAATTACACTATCAGTTTTGTAACGGGTACACTTACTGTTGTGCCAAAACAAAATCAAACCATCACCTTTAATTCATTACCTGTAAAAACATACGGTGATGCAGATTTTACGATCAGTGCTACCAGTAACAACACCACCATACCAATCACTTTTGCAAGCACCAATACCAGTGTTGCTTCCATTGTTGGCAATTCAGTTCATATTGTTGGCGCCGGTACAGTTGATATTACTGCTTCACAGGCAGGTAACAGCGGGTATTTTGCTGCTGCTGATGTGTCAAGAACGTTGACAGTGAATAAAGCAGCACTTGTTGTTAAGGTAAATGACACTATAAAAAGCCAGGGGCAACCCAATCCGCAGTTTACCTTTACCTATGCCGGGTTTGTTTTAGGGGATACTGCCTCTGATCTTACCACATTGCCAACAGTGGTAACTTTGGCAACACAAAATTCAGCAGCCGGATTTTATACGGTAACAGCATCCGGCGCAACATCAGCTAATTACACGATAACTTATACTGACGGAAAATTAACGGTATTTCCTTCAGGGGGAAATGGCACGCAGTCTTTCAGCGCCTATTTAAGCAATAGTACAACGCTTACCGTAAATGTATTTTCCAAAAATGCCGCATTAGGGGATATCATTATTTATGACATTTCAGGAAAAAAACTGCTGACCAGGAACCTGTTCATACCAGCAGGATTTATCAGCACAACAATCCCTGTGGCTTCACTGCCGGAAGGTATATATACAATTGTTATTAAAGGCAAGGGAGTTGACCTGGGAAAATTGATTCCGATTGTAAAATAGGAGCGGATTATTATTGGTTTAAGGTTTCTCCAATGGGGAATAAATTGTAAAAAGAAAAATATACACAGAACCGGGTTTAAAAAAGAATACTAAAAAGTAAATAAAATTATTACCAAATGAAACAAATAAGAAAGCTGTTACTAATGTTTCCGGTGCTGATGCTTGCAGGCCTTGTTCATGCACAAAAAAAAGAGATCACCGGTAAGGTAATTGATGAAAATACAGGTAAGCCATTGGGTGGAGTGAATATCCTGGTAAACAAAAAGAAAGAAGGGGCCATAACAAAAGAGGATGGAACCTATTCGGTTTCCGTTTCCTCAAAAACAGCAACCCTTATTTTTTCCTATGTAGGGTATGCTCCTCAAACCGTTTCCATTGAAGGAAAGACAACGGTAAATGTATCCCTGGTGACGGACGTTAAAACAAATGAAGAAGTGGTGGTGATTGGTTACGGCACTCAAAAAAAATCGAGTGTTACCGGTTCCATTGCAAAGTATAAAAATGAAAACCTGGATGAGTCTCCTGTATCCAGGCTTGACCAGGCCTTGCAGGGAAAAATCGCAGGGGTATCTATTCAAAATATTTCATCAGAAGCGGGTGCTGCGCCAAAAGTAAGGATAAGGGGATTAAGTTCTATCAATGCTGGTGCCGATCCGCTAATAGTAGTTGATGGTCATCCTTTACCGGATGGTTTGACATTTTCAAATATGGGGGATGTGGAGTCGGTAGAAGTGTTAAAGGATGCCGCATCTACAGCTATCTATGGTTCAAGGGGAGCAAGTGGGGTAATAATTATTACTACTAAATCGGGCAAGCCTGGCAAAACAGTATATTCTTTTAAAGTAGCAACCGGTATAAAATCTGCATATAAATTATACCCTGTAATGACTACCTCGGAATATACCAATATGCTTTTTTACGAAGCCGCCTTAAAAGCAAAAGACACAAGCATTGGTCCGCTTTCAATAACAGATATTGCACTCGGTGGTGATAGAGGTGCTTATGTGATTGAACAAACACTCATGGGTGGTGTAGGTAACAACTGGCAGTCAACAGCCATCAGGGATGCCAATGTTAAAAACGTACTGTTGAATGTTTCGGGTGGCGCTGATAAATTAGGCTATTATATATCTGCCAATTATCAAAAAGACCAGGGCATTATGTACCATAGTGAGTACGAACGGTTTAATGTAATGAGCAAATTCTTCGGGCAATTAAGTAAAAGGGTAAAATTTACTTTTAATATAAATCCTTCTTATTTTAAAATAGAAAGGCCTTCTGTCAATTTTACAGATTTTGTTCGTTATCCATCCTACATACCGGTTTACCTGAATGAATCAACGGCTTCATTTGTTAGGCAAAATCCTTTGTTTGCGGACGTGAAGGCTGGTGATTTTGCACAGGCCCGTTATTTTAATGGCAGGGTATATGGTGGTACTATGCCGGATGGAAGTACCTGGATTAATGGTAATGAAATAGATGCGTTTGGTACTTCCACAAATTCCCCAAAATCGGTATTGGAAACAGAAACGATTACCAGCAATGAATACAGGCTATTGACTTCAGGAAGTTTTACATTCAATATTCTTCCGGGACTTGATTTTAAAACACTGGGCAGTTGCTATATAAATTTTACATCAGGTCTTGATTTTACTAAACGAAATTCCAGCAGGGCAGGTGACGTAAACAGTGGGGTATATACCAACCGAACTTATATAGATTTACTATCTGAAAATACATTTACTTATAATATAAAAATAAAACAACACGCCTTTGGTTTGCTGGCTGGGTTTACGGCACAAAAAACGACAGTTAAACAGGAGCGGGTAACCGGGCTTGATTATCCAAGTGATAATATCACTACTTTAAATACGGCACTAATTATTGATCAGGATAAGAACAGCACTTTTACTACCAATAACCAGGTTGGTTTGGTATCTTATCTTGCCCGTTTAACCTACGCTTTTAAAGACAGGTACCTTTTAGCCACGAGTTTCAGAACAGATGGAAGTTCGTATTTTGCCCCAGGTAAAAAATGGGGAAAGTTTGAATCCATTTCGATGGGATGGATAGCAAGCAGGGAAAATTTTATAAAAAATAATTTTAAATGGATAAATAATTTAAAATTCAGGGGTAGCTATGGTGCAGTTGGAAATAACCGTATTGTTAATTTTGCTTTTCTCGATTTATTGTATCCTGCAAATTATCCTTTTAATGTTAGTAATGGAACAGCTACAAACGGGCAGGTACCTTCTACCCAGATTTTTCCAAATCCCGATATTACCTGGGAACGAACATTTCAGTATAATGGCGGGCTGGATCTATCTATCCTCAAAAATTCAGTTATACTCACTTTGGATGTATATCAATCAAAAACCGATCAATTATTATTAAAACAGGCAGCGCTTGGATTTTCAGGTGTTCCACTTACCTGGAATAATATCGGCAAGCTTCAAACCAATGGTATAGAACTTCAGATAAGTACCACCAACATTGACAAAAAAGGTATTAAATGGACAACGTTGGGTAATATTTCTCACAACGAAAATAAGGTGTTGGAACTTGGAGCTGAAGCCTTATTGCTCAACCAGGGCGAACGTAACGAATTATACATGAACAAAGTGGGTGGCCCGCTTATCCAGTTTTTAGGATATAAAACTGACGGCGTATGGCTGTCGCAGGCAGCAATAGATGCAGCAAAAGCAAAAGGGTTAACCAGTCCGTTAAGTAATATGTTTGTGCCTGGAGGGCTAAAAATAGTAGATGTAAATGGTGATAATGTGATTGATTATAACGACCGTACTGTTATCGGAAATCCCTATCCGGATTTTAATTGGGGCATTACCAACACCTGCAAGTACAACGGATTTGATCTCAGTTTTACTTTCCAGGGTGTGCAGGGAGGCAAATTGATAAATGGAGATCCAAATTACACAGAAATAAAAAGAACCAACAGGAATTATAATACCAACAGGTGGCTGAGCCCAATGTACCCGGGCGATGGGAAAACACCTTATTCTACCAACGGCTTTAACTGGATGCTCACTGATTATGTAGTGGAAGATGCTTCTTACTATTCATTGAGGGAAGTAAATTTCGGATATACTTTTCCTGCGGTTTCTTTAAAGCGGCTGAAGATTAATACGCTTCGTTTGTATTTCTCAGCGCAAAACCTTTTTTATCATTCTGCCAAGGGTTATAGGGGCATCAATCCGGAAGCAGGCTCTAATACCGGGCCTTACAATACCCCTTTGGTGGATGGCTACCAAAGAGGTGCTTTTCCTATTAATAAAACATTCTTATTCGGTGTTGGATTTAATTTTTAACAAGTACAATTCTTAGAGATGAAAAATATACTATTTGCTTTTTTATTTATTATTTGCGCTG
>JAYVUL010000425.1:0-17008 GCA_043787935.1 Chitinophagaceae bacterium
AGCAGGTAAAAAATTCTATCCTTATGTGGCTGATTTTTCCAACAGGGATTCCCTGTACGCTTTTTTAGAAAAAGTAAAAGCGGATCACCCCCTTATTGATATCATTATCAACAATGCTGGTCATATTATGAGAGAGCCTGCCGCAACGCATTCTGATAAATATTGGGACCTGATCATTGACATCAACCTGAATGCACAATTTATTATTACAAGAGAGCTGGGCAAAAGAATGCTGGAACAAAAATCAGGCAAAATCGTTTTCACCTGTTCCTTATTAAGCTTCCAGGGTGGGGTTAATGTGCCGGGATATGCAGCAAGTAAGGGAGCAGTAGCTTCTTTATTAAAAGCATTTGCCAACGAATGGGCACCACATGGTATTACAGTGAATGGGGTAGCTCCTGGTTATATTGCTACTAACAATACAACAGCGTTAAGAGCAGATCCGGACAGAAGCGAAGCTATTCTGGCAAGGATTCCAGCCAATCGCTGGGGACAAACAACCGACCTAACAGGCGCTTATGTGTTCCTTTCATCACCTGCTTCCGATTATATCAATGGTACCATCATTACAGTAGATGGAGGATGGATGGCGAGGTAAGTAAAAACTTAAAATGTAGAACTTAATACTTAAAATAAAAAAAATGCAAATCAGATTTCAAAACAGTCCGAAGGAAACAAGTGAGATGAGTACGCAGCAATTGCGTGATAATTTTTTAGTGCAGAATATAATGCAGCCGGGAAAAATCGAGTTGGTATATTCTCATTATGACCGCTTGATCATTGGCGGTGTAGTACCAACAGGCGCTGCCGTTAGCTTACCCAATGAAGGGGAATTGAAAGCCGGTTATTTCCTGGAAAGAAGGGAAATGGGTATTATTAATGTGGGAGGTAAAGGAACCGTAACAGCAGATGGAATGGCGTATGAAATTGATAAACTGGAATGTGTTTATTTGGGAAAAGGTACACAGGAAGTGAGTTTTAGCAGTGCTGCCGCGGATGCACCGGCGCATTTTTATTTACTGTCATTGCCGGCACATCATACTTACCCAAATAAGATGATGACCAAGGCAGAAGCAGCACCTGTTAACCTGGGTGATATTTCTACTTCCAACAAAAGAACCATCTACAAATACATTCACAATGATGGTATTCAGAGTTGCCAGTTGGTAATGGGCTTAACAGCTTTAGAACCTGGCAGTGTTTGGAATTCAGTTCCACCGCATACGCACACAAGAAGAATGGAAGCCTATTTTTATTTTGATGTAGATGCAGCCAACCGGGTAATGCATTTTATGGGTGAACCGCAGGAAACAAGGCATTTGGTAGTGGCCAACAATGAAGCAGCTATCTCTGCTCCCTGGAGCATGCACTTTGGCGTAGGTACCGCCAGTTATGGTTTTATTTGGGGTATGGCCGGAGAGAACAAAGAGTTTACTGATATGGATCCTCAGCCAATAGCGACATTAAAATAAGTTTCTTTTTTAACCCTGGTATGAAAAAACCGGGGTGAAGCAGATAGAAACAGAGGGTTACTGAAATAACGACAACGTTTGCGTAAATATTTCCGGTCTTAAAAGGCATATTCACAATTAAGAAGTTAATCTTTACCATTGCTTAGGAAAGAGGCCATGTGGTAAAGTCTTCCCATCTTCCTGCTTTTGGACATTTTGAAAAAAACTGTATGAAAAAGGTTTTGTGTTCCGGGGAATTGCTTTTAATACTGCCGCCTGCGATTGAAGACGGGTGGCTTTTCAGGAAAATAAGGTTTTTTTTGAAGGGATACAAATATAAAGCCAGCCCAACGCATGGGCAAGCTGCAGAAGAAGGGAAATGGCACGCAGATCAGCATGGACCTGGCTCAGGATAGTATATTGTAATATGGCTGACAAAACAATGTCAATATTTTCGAAAATAGCTTTGAAAAAATAATTTAATAAAACAAGAAAAAAAGAAAACAATGAGTAAGAAAGTTGTAACACTTGGAGAAATCATGCTGCGTTTGTCAACGCCGGATTTTAAACGGTTTGTACAAGCCGATACATTTGACATCACTTACGGCGGCGGCGAAGCCAATGTAGCCGCTGCATTATGTAATTATGGATTGAATGGAACTTTTGTGACCAAAGTACCCAACAATCCCATTGGCCAATCTGCCATCAACCATTTGCGCCGCTATGGTGTAGATACACAATTCATTGCAAGAGGCGGCGACAGGCTGGGGATATACTTTTTAGAAACCGGCGCTTCCATGAGGGCATCGCAGGTGGTGTACGACAGGGCAGGGGCTTCTATCGCTGATGTGGATGCAAGCGAATTTGATTTTGATAAAATACTGGATGGAGCAGATTGGTTTCATACCACCGGCATTACACCCGCACTGAGTGATAAAGCAGCTGCATTAACGGAAGCTGCCTTGAAAGCAGCCAAAGCAAAAGGCATCACCACGAGCATCGACCTGAACTTCAGAAAAAAATTGTGGAGCAAGGAAAAGGCACAAAAAGTGATGACTCAATTATGCCAGTATGTAGATGTGTGTATCGGTAATGAAGAAGATGCAGATACCTGCCTGGGCTTTAAAGCAAAAGATACAGACGTAACCAAAGGTGAATTGAACCTCGATGGTTTTAAGGATGTATTTAAACAAATGAAAGAAAAATTTGGGTTTAAATTCATTGCTTCATCTTTACGTGAAAGCCACAGCGCCAGCGACAATGGCTGGAGTGCATTGGTATATGACGGTACAGATTTTTATCATACCAAGCAATACAATGTACGCATTGTGGACCGTGTGGGTAGTGGCGATAGTTTTGCAAGTGGGTTGATCTATGGGTTAGTAACCGGCATGAGTATGCCGGATGCAGCAGAGTTTGGTGTGGCGGCAAGTGCCCTGAAACATACCATCCCCGGCGACCTGAACCATTCCACTTTAAGTGAAGTAAAAGAATTGGTTAAAGGTGATGGCAGCGGAAGAGTGCAGAGATAAGGCTCATACTTTTCTCAAGAGGCAGGGTAGGTTCAAATTTTTTTTATGCAATTCCAATAAATAACTTTCAATAACAATAATAAAAGGAACTCCGGAGTGCAGGGACTAGCGGTCCCTGCACTTCGGAGGGATTTAGGGAGGCTTTATGATAATCGACACCATACAAAACGCACCAAAATATTTTTCTGTTCATCCTTTATTGGAAAGAGCATTTAAATATATTATGCAAACGGACCTGGTAAATGCAGCAGATGGAAAATCGGATATTGCAGAAGGGTTAAAAGCCATCATCAGCAATGCACCCGGAAAAACAGCAGCAGCAAGCCTTTCAAAGTTTGAATGCCATGACAAAAATATCGATATACAACTATGCGTGAAAGGAATGGAAACCATCGGCTGGAAACCCAGGGAAAAATGTGTAACCCCAAATGGAGCGTACAACGAAGAAAAGGATGTACGTTTTTTCAGTGATGCCCCGGATACTTTCTTTCAACTGACTGATGGTCAGTTTGCCATTTTCTTTCCCGAAGATGTTCATGCCCCGATGATTGGCGAAGGTGAAATAAAAAAATTAGTGATCAAAGTAAAAATGTAAAACCAATGAGTAACACACAAAAAGTAACAGAAGCCATCGTACAACAGGGGATGCTTCCTTTGTATTTCAATCCCGATGAAGCAGTTAGTGTGGAAATATTAAGAGCCATCTACAGGGCGGGTGTCAAGGCAATAGAATACACCAACCGCGGGGAAGCTGCATTAAAAAACTTTACCAAAATGGTGGAAGTAAGAAATGCAGAAATGCCCGGGTTATTGCTGGGTGTGGGCACCATCAAAAACATGCAGCATACAGAAGCGTATATGGCGGCTGGGGGTGATTTTTTAGTAAGCCCTGGCTTTGTGAAAGAAGTTGCAGACTATGCCGTTAATAAGGATATTTTTTACGGCCCCGGCTGTATGACCCCAACAGAAATAATAGCAGCGGAAAATGCCGGGATAAAATTCATTAAGTTGTTTCCGGGTAATATGCTGGGCCCGGAATTTTTAAGCGGCATCAAAGATATTTTCCCAAAATTGTTATTCATGCCTACCGGTGGGGTGGATACCACCAGAGAAAATATCGAAGGCTGGTACAAAGCAGGTGTTTGTGCTGTGGGCATGGGCAGCAAACTCATCAGCAAAAAACTGATGGAAGCAAAAGATTACAGTACGATTGAAACAGAGACAAAAAAAGTGTTGGAATTAATACAATCAATAAAATAATAACAACTCCATCCTTTTAGTTTTTTTACTCCACTTTAGTGTATGGGAACAAACCAATAAAAATAACCTTCATGACCAAACAAGCCATAGGAAAGTACAGGTGGACAATTTGTACCCTGCTTCTTTTTTCTACCACCATCAACTACATGGACCGCCAGGTGATCAGTTACCTGAAACCATTTTTTTCCACTCCTGTGGAAAAGGGAGGCTTTGGCTGGACCAATTCTGATTTTGCGTATGTCACTTCTTTTTTTACTGCATTTTATGCCGGTATGACGATTATTGCCGGTTGGGTGATTGACAAAATCGGAACCAAGATGGGGCTTGCACTATCGTTGATAATCTGGTCTGTATTTGGGATTCTAAATATGTTTGCAGGAGCTACCGTGGCAGTACATGTTTTTGTAAGAAGTTTATTTGGTATTGGCGAAGCGGGTAATTTTCCGGCCTCCATAAAAACAGTGGCAGAGTGGTTCCCAAAAAAGGAACGTGCCCTTGCCACAGGTATTTTTAACAGCGGCTCTAATTTAGGGGCAATGATAGCGGCTCTGTTTGTTCCCTGGTGCCTCACTTTTTTTGGAACCGGCCTGGGTTGGAAAATGGCATTTGCCATCACAGGTGGCATTGGATTTTTATGGTTGATATTTTGGTTTTGGCTGTATGATACACCTTCAGAGCAAAAAAGATTATCAAAACCGGAATACGATTATATTCATAGCGATGAGGAGCCAATGGCTGCAGATATTGTTGTGGTAAAACAAAAAGTGCCCTGGGGTAAATTATTCAGCTATAAACAAACCTGGGCTTTCTTTTGGGGGAAATTTATGACCGATGGCATCTGGTGGTTTTACCTTTTCTGGCTGCCTGATTACCTGATCAAGCAATTTGGAATGACTCCTGCTGAAGTAAAATGGCCTGCATTTATTGTTTATGGCATTGCTATTTTAGGTAGTGTATTTGGAGGCAGTCTTCCCTTGTTTTTAATGAATAAAGGGATGCAGGTTTACAAAGCAAGAATGACAGCCATGTTGTTAATAGCCTTTGTTCCGCTGGTGGTTCTATCTACCCAGTATTTCGGCGATGTACAGCATTTTGGTACTTCGGCGATGTACCTGGCAGTGGCAGTAATTTGCATTGCAGCGGCTGCGCACCAGGCATGGTCTGCCAACTTATTTACAACGGTGTCGGATATGTTTCCTAAAAAAGCAGTGGGTTCAGTTACCGGTATTGGTGCAATGGCAGGGGGCCTGGGTGGTGTGGTAGTGCAATTATTGGCCGGGAAATTAACTGATGCGTTCAAGGATAATCCGCAACATGCCTACTTAATCATGTTCATTGTTTGTGCAATGGCCTATTTGATTGCCTGGAGTATCATGAAGCTATTGGTGCCAACCCATAAGCCTATTACTGACCTTAATTGAGTTATGGAAAGCAGATAACAAACGTTGATTAATTGAATTGCGGCACTGCACTGTTAAACATAGGGTAACTGGGTTATATTGTATTGATCTAAAAGCCCTGTTCCAATGTAAATCTCCGGCAGCGTTTCCGGAAACGTTGCCAATGTCTAAATTTATGAAACTTTAAAGTAAAGCATTGATTCAATAAACATTTATTAAAAATAGGGAACAATATTTCATATAAATTTATTGACAAGGTTTGTATGATTCTCCTCTCAGTACTTATTATCACAGTACAAACTCCAAAAAAGAAAACATATGAAAAAGTTATTCAAGTGGATTTTAAAATTTTAAGGCAATAAATAACAATTTACATTTCCTGCTTTATATACCTGGTTGATACCTTGTATTGAAAGCAGTTTTTTTGTATAGGTAATTGCAGGTTTCAATTGCGGGCATAAATTTTGCAAAGAAAAAAGACTTGCTTGCGAGGCTTGTGCTTTTGTATAAATAACAACTTGCAATTTGCCATCTGATTTTTCCAAATGAAAAAAAAAATACCATTTCCATTTTCATTCATTACCGCAATTGCAATAATAATTTTTGCAAATCCCTCTTTTTGCTATGCACAGGTTTTTTTAAATGCTAATGGCCCCGGTAATACCTATGAAGATATTAATGCGGTATTGGCACCGGGGTACAATGTAATAGAGGCTCCGGACCTGGCTCCGGACGGATCCCACCAGGGTTTTGGCCGGCACATTGCTGAAGTGTGGGATACTGACCTGGGCAAATATGTGTTCGAATTTTATTCCCATGCTTTATTAGATAATGATATTGCAACGCTGGAACTCGACCGTCAACGGGTTGAAATTAAAACCTATGGCAATTCACCTGCCAACTTAATAGGCACGTTGGGCGAAACGATCCGCTACCAGTGGAGGTTTAAAGTGCCAACCGGTTTTCAACCCTCCAGCAACTTTACCCATATCCACCAGATTAAGGCGGTAGATGGTGATGACAGTAAACCCCTGTTTGCTTTAACACCCAGGAAGGGGACACCCAACCAATTGGAATTTAATTATGCTAAAGACTCCCTTTCAGTAACCTATGCAACAGCAGATCTGTCTTTATTTGAAGGAACCTGGGTGGAAGCTACAGAAGTAATAAAAGTGGGAGCAACAGGCACGTATTCTATCGTATTAAAAAGGGTAAGTGACGGCACAACGTTGCTTTCATACAGCAATGCTAATATAGCTACCATCAGGCCAAGCAATAGTTTCATCCGGCCCAAATGGGGTATTTATCGTAGTATATTAGACATCGCAAGTTTGCGTGACGAAGCAGTTCGCTTCTCCGATTTCTCTATTACCGAAGGTGTAAGCTTCGCCGAAACCGGAGACTACCGCTCGGTAGTAACAGGCTCAGGAAACTGGTCTGCCTTGGCTTCCTGGCAGGTGAGGGATGCGGGGGGCAACTGGGCAGCAGCAACGGCACTGCCTGCAGCAACCAATAACGTATTTATTCAAAGTGGAGATTCTGTTATTGTGGATGTAACAGCGGCTTGTAAAGATTTGTATATTAACCAGGATATAACTGTTCCAGGCAAACTGGGTATTGGGGTAAATATAGTGCAGGTAAGCGGTAAGGTTAGGGCCTATACAGGCACAGAAGTTTCCGGCACCACCGATAATGTGTTTTACAGTTCGCAGGATGGTACCACCACAGGTTTTTCCAATACAGCAGCCATCACTACTACCGGTGCTGTAAGGATCGTTGGAGCATCCAGGCAAGTATTTATCAGCGGGGCCTGGGGCCCGGTTGGGTTCACAAAATGTGCATTGGAGTTTAATATGGACAATGGGGCAACTGCCACTATCGATGCTTCCATCAAATTTAAAAGTATCAGCATTGGCAATGGAACCACTGTTAATGCAACTGCTAATGCTGGTATTGGCGCAGATGATGGTTCCCTTCCAAGCCTGGGAACGGTTACCATAAAAACGGGGGGTAAATTAATTTCTGCAAGGTCTGGTGCGGCCAACCAGGTGATTGCGGCATTGGCTAACAGCAAGTGCGGCACTGTTACCATTGAAACAGGGGCCATAATAGAATTAACAGATGTTGATCCGGCCATCGATGCCACTACAATTGTCAACAATGGAACCGTGGTCTATAGCAAAACGGGTTCACAAAATCTGTTAAAGAAGGGAATGGATGCAACTTCTATTGATCCGAATAATTATTATGATATCAGGCTGCAAAATTCCGGTACCAAGCAATTACCTGCAGTAAATATCAGTGTGGCCAATGCGCTGTATATGGAAGGGACTGCCTCATTCAGCAATTCCACCTTTACTGCATCAAAGGCTGTAATGGCAAATGGGTCTACTATTTACAGGAATGGTACAGGCTCAATCAATAGCACGCTGCTTGGTTTCGGCTCATTACCAACTGATCTAATAAATGTAACGGTCAATACAAGCAATACCTTTAGCGGTGAATTGGTTTTCTCTCCCGTACCCGGTGGGATCGGTACGCTTACTATTGCTAACGGTGTAAGCTATACCATACAAAGCAGCAGGAGCATTACTGACCTGAACTTAAATAACAGTGGCCTTTTAATCTTATCTCCTTCATCTACTTTAACACTTACCATCAATGGAAATATAGCAGCTGGTAATGGTACAATTACTGGCAATACGAATGCAAGCATCTCTTTTGCAGGTGCAAACAACGGTAGTGGCGGCACCCTTAAATTCACCACCGGCAGCCAGGTGGCCAATGGCCTTACCATCAACAGAACCGGCACCGCTGCCATCATTACTGTAGGTTCGCCGGTATCCCTTTCGGGAAATCTTGCTTTAACTGCCGGAACCCTTGCTGATGGAGGAAATGTACTTTCACTTTCCGGGAGCATCACGGGAACAGGCACCCATACAGGAGCTGGAAAGATAAGTATGAATACGAACGGCACAACCATTTCAGGGGCACTGCTGGGCAATCTGGAAATTGCACCGGGTGCAGGCAATGCAATTGCCTTAAGCGGTTCTGGCACGATAGCCGGCACCTTAACATTGACCAATGGCACATTGTCTGTGAGCAGCTATACCCTAACGCTTAATGGCCCTGCTATCAATACGGTAAGCGGGGTGTTAAACACGGTCACTGCCTCCAGTTTAGTTTTTGGCGGTACCAATGCAGGCCCGTTAAATATCCCGTCAAGCGTTTTTTTATTAAATAATTTAACCCTTAACAATACCAATGCCGTACCGGCCGCATTGAATGCCAATTCCTCTATCTCAATAGCCGCCAACCTGGCCTTAACAAGCGGCATACTGGCCGGGGGGGCAAATATTTTTACAGTTGCCGGTAATGTAACAGGAACGGCTACCCACACAGGTACCGGAAAGATCACGCTGATTGGATCAGGCAAAACAATTTCCGGCGTAACCGTGAGCAACCTTGAAATTGCCTCCGGCAGCACTGTAACCGCCACCGCTGCCGTTGGTATTGGAAACAATCTTACCCTTACTACCGGAACCTTTGCTGATGGCGGGTTTACTATTGTAGTGCCAGGTAATATCGCCGGGGCAGGTGCGCATAGTGGGGCAGGTAAAATAAAAATGACCGGTAGTGGAAAATCAATTGCGGGAGTTGCACTGGGTAACCTGGAAATAGCATCAGCAGGAACGATTTCTGCCATTGCTGACTTTACCATTAATAATGATCTCACACTTGCCTCCGGCACGTTGGCCGATGGGGGAAATACCATCACCCTTGCAGGTAGTATTGCAGGTACAGCAACACATAGCGGTACCGGTAAGATCAGGATGACTGGCGGTTCTAAATCCATTGCGGCAGTCACCCTGGCAAACCTGGAATTATTTGGAACAGGCAGTGTATCAGGCGTGGCAGCTGCCATTACCGGAACATTAAATCTGAACAGTTCCGGAAACTTCTCCATAGTGAGCCCGAATACACTTACCATGGCAAACAATTCTTCCATAGTACGAAATGGCAGTGGAAATTTTAATTTGGGTAGCGGCTCACTGGTGTATGGATCCGGTGTGAATGTTACCATTAATATCACCTGCAGCAATGGGGCAGAAGTGATACCCACTTCGGGTACCATCAATATGCTTACCATCGCTAACGGTATAAACTATACTATAACCGGGGGAAGAACAATTGTTGATTTTGCGAATAACGGTACCATCACTTTCAACACAGTCAGCGGTTTAACTTTTACCATCAATGGAAATATTTCAGGTGCAGGAAATATATATTCAACATCCACCTGCACGCTGGTATTGAATGGAACAACCGGTAACCAGCTTTTAAATTTTGTCGCCGGTGGCAGGATATTGAAAGACCTCACATTGAATTCAAATGTAACTGCAACGATAGGTACAGCATTGGATATCACGGCAGGCAGCTCGCCGGGAACTGTTACAGTGGCTTCCGGCGCTACTTTAAATGCTGCTGGCAACCTGGTATTAAAATCGGATATAAACGGAACGGCAAGAGTGGCCAATTCAGCGGGCACCATCAGCGGTGATGTAATGGTGGAACGGTATATACCAGCCAATGCCAACAGGGGCTGGAGGTTACTGTCAGTGCCTACTATCAGTACCCAAACCATTAAAACATCCTGGCAGGCAACTACCTGGATTACCAGCAAATTGCCCACTGCCATTGCGGATGGCTTTGACGCCCAATCAAATGGTAATTCATTGCTCAGCTATAACAGCAGTACCAACACCTGGAATGGGGTAACCACTAATACCAATACCACCGGCATTGCTACCAATGGCGGTTACATGCTTTTTGTTCGGGGAGATAGAACGGCTACCAACCTTTCCAGTCCCGTAACACCCACTGCCCTAAGTACCAAAGGGCCGCTTAAA
Organism: Chitinophagaceae bacterium; assembly: GCA_043787935.1. GTDB lineage: Bacteria > Bacteroidota > Bacteroidia > Chitinophagales > Chitinophagaceae > Ferruginibacter. Next base: position 10,554 of record JAYVUL010000425.1, read on the forward strand.
CAGGGAATGTATCCTGCTGCTGCCATCACGGTAAATGCCGGTAAATATGAATTGATAGGTAATCCTTATGCCTCAGCCATCGACCTTAGAACGATAACCAGAACAGGAGGTGCAGATGCAGTATTTTATGTGTGGGACCCTAAATTGCTTGGTACCTATAAAATTGGTGCAATGCAGACCCTCACTTTTAATGGCAGTAATTATAAGATAACACCTGGTGGAGGAAGTTTTGGCGTAAGCGGCAGCACCATGAATACCCTTCAATCGGGGCAGGCTTTTTTAGCGCATGCAACGGGGAGCAATGGTACCGTCCAGTTTACGGAGGCAGCTAAAGTTTCCGGCAGTGCAAATGTGTTCAGGCCCACTGCTCCAACAGAGGAACAGCTGGTAACCAACCTGTATGCAATGAACGGATCAACCAGGGAGCTCGCTGATGGAACTTTAAATATGTATAACAATGATTTTACCAATGCAGTAAATGGTAGTGATGCAAAGAAGTTTACCAACTTTGGAGAAAACTTTGGTATAAGCAGGGAAGGGCAGCTGCTTGCTGTAGAACTGAGGGAACAGATTGGCACAACAGATACCATTTATTATAATACTACTAAACTAAAGCAAAGAGCATATCAAATTGAGTTGATTGCAGCGAATTTAGATCACACAAACCTGTTGGGCAAAATGATTGATTGTTACCTCAATGACAGTATTGCTATCAATTTAAACGGCACCAATTCCTATCATTTCACGATAACTGCTGATACAGCCTCATCATCACCCAGCCGTTTTAAAGTAGTTTTTTACCAAAGCGGAGAATTGCCGGTAAACCAGCTAAACCTTACTGCTTCGCAGGATAACAGGGTAGTGTCTTTGAATTGGAAAGTGGATAACCAAATAAACATCAATGCCTATGAGGTGGAATGGGTTAATGACGGGATTCATTTTAGTAAAGTACAAACAAAAGCAGCTATAGGAAGAAACGGTGAAAATGGCCTGTATGATTGGAAAGATCAACTGGCGACTATGGGGGATAATTATTACAGGGTTAAAATGATTGCTAAAGCCGGCAACAGCACTTACAGCAATATTGTAAAACAATACATTACAGCATTAACGCCCGCTATACATATTTATCCCAATATCACTACTGGCAGAAGCATTAACCTCAAGTTTACGGATATGGAAAAAGGCGTTTATTCCTTAAGGTTAATCAATGCAGTGGGGCAAGTGTTGAAGACGTATACCCAACAACACAATGGGGGTAGTTTTTTATATACCAAAGCGCTCCCTGCAAATAGCAGCCAGGGAAATTACAGGTTAGAGATAATACAACCCGGCAATAGAAAAACTGTACTGGCATTAATGCTAGTTGATTAGGTATTAATAAAAGGAAAAAAAATCAACAGTTTAATCTTTTAGTTAGCAATATTGGTGTTTAGTTTTTATATGGAGCCTTGTTTTTTTCGTTTCTTTTTTATCAAGAAAAAAAATAAAGGGATGATTAAAAAGTCAAACATCAAAAGTGGCAAAAAATATATTTAGCATGTTTCTGCAAGTAATGATAAATGAAATAGGCTTTTGATTATGGGAAATTGTCTAAAAATGTTGCAATCTTATTGCCTGTTTTTGTTGAAATACATTTTGAAACAATTTATTTATCAAGAAAGGCCACTATAAATATTATTGGGGTCGATCAATTATTGCTTGAATTTAAACCAGTAATCGGGTTAGCCGCCTCTTTTTCTCCGGTCCCCAACACAGTTGGGGATTGAAAAAATGCGAAGCCTGCCCGTTCCGCTCAGGCGGGCAAATTTTTTCAAAGGAGAAAAAGTAGCGGCGTTCCGATTACGCAGCCTGCCGGCTTTGGAGGCAAGCTTTGAATTAAAAAAAATTGGGTAAACAGCAAAAATGGTGCGTACTAAATAATTAATCGCTGGAAAGTATACCGTAGCGGATAAATTATTCTCTTTAAATAAATTAAAAAGCAGTTTATTGTCTTATGAAAAAATGTAGAATTTTGGTTTGTAATAGTATTCTTTTGTTTTCACTGGTTTTTATTTTTAATACAGTATTGGCCCAGCGAAAAATCATCCTTAAACTCGATGATTTTTCAGTAAAAAATGGCAACTGTCCCGCTGCGCCTGTGTTGGATTACCTGGTACAAAAGCAGGTAAAAGCAGGTATCGGTTTTATTGCTCAGCGGTGTGATGCAACAGCCATTAGTACGATGGCTGGCTACTTAAATGCAACTAACGGTACAGGTCAGCCTTTATTTGAAGTATGGCACCATGGCCTGGATCATATAAAGCCAGAATTTAAGGACACTGATTATGACTATCAAAAAACGCATTTCGATGGTGCAACGAAAATGATTAAAGAGTTGCTAAGGGTTCAGATGAGGTCATTCGGATCGCCGTATAATGCCAATGACAGCAACACCAACAAAGTGATTGCTGAAGATCCCAATTATAAGGTTACCATGTTTAACAAACCGGCACCTGTGGTTGAAACTGGTATTCTCAATCTTAATAACAGGGTAAATATGGAGATTACAACAGGTAAGGTTGACTACAATACTTTTGTTTCCAATTACAACAATTATAAAAACACCTACAGCAATGTAATGGTATTGCAGGGGCACCCCCATTTGTGGACGACTGATTTACTCGATCAGTTTAAGCAGATCATTGATTTTTTATTGGCAGAAGGTTGCGAATTTGTAACCCCTTATGAATATTACTGCAGTGTCAATCCTGCTGTACCTGTTGCTACGAAAAAGCAAACCATTACTTTCAGTATTTTACCGGTAAAAAAAAGCAGCAACAAAGACTTTAAACCAGGTGCAAGAGCAAGTTCCGGGTTACCGGTTGTATACAACAGTTCCAATTTATCGGTGGTTAGCATTGTAAATGGAAACATGCATATAGAAGGTGCCGGCACTGCCATCATCACTGCATCTCAGGCAGGAGACTCCACCTTTACACCGGCGCCTTATGTTTCACAAACATTTACTGTAATTCTTTAACACTAAAATAAATATCAAAAAAATACATGAAAAATTATTTCAAAGCAGCCCTTTTTATTGCATCTTTTTTATTTTCACTGGATGCTCAATCCCAGGTGATAAGCGACTCATTCCTGATTGATGGACATTACCGGACATTCCATTTCAACCAGCCTGCAGCTGGCAATGTAAATGGGAGTTTATTTTTTGTACTGCATGGTTCGGGTGGCAATGGCATCAAATCTATGAAAGGGGCAAAAAAAATATTGGCAATTGCGGAAAGCGAAAATTTGTTGTTGGTATTTCCCGATGGCTATAAACGCAACTGGAATGAGTGCAGGAAAAATGCTCCCGCTGCTGCTAATGTGGAAGATATTGATGAGAATACTTTTTTTACCAAAATGATTGAGTATTGTGTAACGAATTTTAAAATCAATCCTGCAAAAGTATTTGTAGCTGGAACCTCTGGTGGTGGGCATATGGCGTATAAACTGGCCTTTACCATGCCGGAAAAATTCAAAGCCATCACCGCCATTGTCGCCAATATTCCCGATACCAGCAATATGGATTGTATGGAAAAGAGGATGCCGATACCTGTAATGATCATCAATGGAACCATGGATTCTACCAATCCCTACAACGGTGGAAAAGTAAAAAACAAAGGGCTGGTTCGTTCTACCGACGAGACCTTTCATTACTGGGCATCATTGGCCGGGTACCAAGGTGAGCCCGTGATGGAAGCCATGCCGGATAATGACACAACAGATGATAAATCCATTGAAAGATATACCTACAAGCAAAAGGGAAAGCCTGAAATTGTATTATTGAAAGTAATTAATGGTGTACATGGCAATCCAAAAATTATTGATACTTATAGTGAATTCTGGAATTTTTTTAAAAGACAGATGGATTTGAAATAGGTTCCTTACCAAATAGCTCCGGGAATTTCCTGCCACCAGGAGTAGATCCATCATGTCGGGGTTTTGCTAAGGCAGCATTTACAGTTTTGTGTTTTTTATGGCGAAAACCCCGGGACAGGGAGGTAGCTTTTAGGGACAGGGCATTTATGGTATATTGCATCAGCCCGGTTGAAATTTGCAGCATGAAAAGCTAAAAACCGGAAATAGATTCAAACGGACGAACTGCTGTGACCTGATCATCCTGTACCCGGAATTATTTTCCAATAAACGGATAGCCGGTTACGGAATAACCGGGCCAACCACTAAAATTTTCTTTTTTTTTGCAAATTTCTTTTCAATAAAAAGCAAGTCTCCCTTTGCAACAAAAGCAAACGCTTCATTGTAGTAACAGCCAGTAATGTATTGCTAACCAGCAGGTACAACAGAAGGTAAATACCTTTCCCCGTCAATAGTTGTTAATTGCGATGGTAACAGCCTGCAGCCAATAATAAAAAGGGGTTTAATAATGCCGATGGGGCAAATACCGGCGGCAGCGTTTCCGGAACCGTTGCCGGTAGATGGGAATTATAAAAAATCGAATAAATACGGTGAATATTGAATGTTTTATTGAAAAGGGGCTGAATATTTGATTTTTATTAATTAGAAAAAATCTTTCCGGTGAATATTATACAACTAATATTACGTTGAAATTGCTATGTCGATAGGCGGGAAAAGGAAAAAACGTCCTTAGGCAGTGTATCCAGATCATTTTAGGGTAATAGCAGGTTTTCAGTATTTCAAACAAGACCCCGCTGGCACACAATAGTATTTTGAGGCACAGTTGTTGAAAAATGAGTAATTCTTTTTGTTTGAAAGAGGCAGTTGTTGGTGGTTGATAGAAATACTGGTTTAATTAAAAAATGTATGTTGGTTTTAGGTATCGGAAATTGAGACAGCAGTAAGACCGATAAGTTTAAAGGAAAAAAATAAAAATGGCCATATGAAGAAAATACTACTTTTTGTTGTATTTTATTTATCATTACAAATCACACTACAGGCGCAAACGGCTACCAACGGGGATTACAGGTCTGCCGTTACCACAGGTAACTGGGGTACGCTTGCAACATGGGAAGTCAGGACTGCCGGAGCCTGGGCCACCGCAGCGGTGTTGCCAACTTCAAGCAGCAACGTTTATATTCAGCAGGGCCATACCATTACCGTAAATATTGCCGGAGCAGTTTGCCAGGATTTGCAATTGAATTTTACAAGCGGGATTTTAACGCTTGGTGCCAATACGCTTTCAGTGAGTGGGAAATTAAGGTCTTATACTGGGACAGCTACTACCCTTCCGACAGGAGATGGAACTTTTTACTCAAGCCAGGTTGATAATAGTACTTCAAGTGCAACAATTATTACCTCTACAAGCGGGTATCTCAAATTTGTGGGTAACAGCAGGGCTATTACAACATCAAATTTAGTTTGGGGCGGAGGAACTACCGGTGTTGCTGTAGAATTTGCCTTAAATGCAGGGCAAACTGGTACACTTGCAACAACATTTAAAGCCAAAGAGTTTATCTTTTCATCAGGTACTATTACTACAACCCAAAGAATAGCACCTGATGCCGGTGGTTCTAACTCGGGAATTCTAACTATTAAAAATGGGGCTACCTTATCTTCAAACCAAAGCGGAACAACTGCCGGCAACCAGTTTATTTCAAGAACGGGCACCACAAAATGTTTGCAGGTGGATATACAAACTGGTGGAACACTGGAGCTAACGGGAGCGGATCCACGAATGGATGTTATTTCATTTTCGAATACCGGCAATGTAATTTATAATAAAAACGGTATTCAAAACCTGTTGCAAAAAAGTGGTAATGACGCATCAGTCGCAACGAGTTATACGAATTACTATAACCTTACCATTAAGACCTCCGGTGCAAAAACAATTCCCGCAGGTTATGCCATCGCAATTGCTGCAGGCGGTTCGTTTACAGAAAATGGGGATGCTACCTGTATACTGGCTAATGGGGGTGGAAGCAGTTTTACTTACGGTGCAGGCGCCACTTTCTTTTCTTCCAGTACCTCTAATATTACCTTAACGGCTGCAAGTCTTGAGTGGCCTGCTGCCAGCAGCCCCGATAATGTTACTGTAACCGCAAGTACATTGGCATTCACGCCCAACCTGGCTGCATTTACTGTTTTAAGTTATTCATTGGCGGGCAATATAGCCACTATTAATACCACAGCTGCACATGGGTTTACAACAGGTGCAGTGGTTACCATCACCAATGTATTTCCCTGCGATACACTTTTCAATGGTACGTATACACTTCTTTCAGGATCAGGAACCACTTTCACTTATTCACTCGTAAGCCCTTATACTATTCCTTTGGAAACAGCTACGGCGCCTTTTGGAGCCGTAACAAATGCACCGCTTACAAGGACGATACCTGGTATTTTAAAATTGAATGGCGGGGGATTCAATATTGGTTCGGGCAATAAATTAATCATGGCCAATGGCTCTACTGTAATGAGAACCAGTACGCTGGCAA
>JAYVUL010000426.1:0-17649 GCA_043787935.1 Chitinophagaceae bacterium
AACAGCACCAGCGGCGCCACCAGTTATACCTGGGATTTTGGTGATGGCCAGCCGGCAATTGTTACCAATAATAACGAAGTGGTGGTAACACATACCTATACCGACAGCGGAACTTTTATCGTGCGGATTGATATTACCAACGGCTGCAGCGATACCACTGTATTTCGCCAGGTAAGGGTTTACCTGAAACCGGTAGCAGCTTTTACTGCCAGTGCAGATATTTATTGTTTGGGAGATACGGTCAAAGTAAATAATACGTCCGGAAATGCCAACAGCTATCGCTGGTTTTGGGGAGATGGCCAAAACAGTGCCGGCATAAACCCAACACATGTATATGCAGCAGCAGGAAACTATACCATTTACCTGCGGGCTGAACGAACAAATAATTCCGGGATTGTGTGTTATGATACGCTGGTAAGACCCATCACCGTTTTGGTAAAACCGGATGTAAGCGTTCAATCAAATGTAACTGCCAAAAACTGTGCTCCTTTTACACTGGATGCAACAGCGCCTGGCATCATTAATGAAAACGCCACCTGGTATATCTATGACAGTACGGTTACGCCTTCACTGATTGTTGTAAATGGGGTTACCGCTCAGCATATATTTATTAAGCCGGGAACTTTCTTTGCAAAATTTATTGCAACAAATGCCTTGGGATGCAAAGACAGTACCATCATCAACTTTACGGTAAGGGGCACCCCCATTGTTTCTTTTACACCAACGGATTTGGTTATTTGCAGGCTTGATACAACAGTAACCTATATCAATACCACCACCTTTAATGATAATGGACCGCTGAATTACCGCTGGATTGTAGATAATTTACAGTTCGCCACCACGGGCAATTTTACTCACCGCTACACTGCACCGGCGGGGGCTGTTTTACCCCGGGCATTTACTACTTTACTGATTGCGTCCAATACGGTGGGTTGCAGTGATACGGCAAGTGCTGTTTTGCAAATGAGCCCATCTGCAACAGCAGGATTCAGCATCAATAATCCCATTACCTGTGTGCCATTTATTGCTTCAGTAACAGATGCTTCGAAATACACTACCAACTACAAATGGTTTGTGAATGGAGTGTTGACTGATACCACAGCGAATCCTACGCTTACCATTACGGAGCCGTCAACACCTTACAACATAACCCTTATCGCAGATAATATTTATGGCTGCAAGCCGGATACTTTCACGGTTAATTTTATTTCAAGGGCAAGGCCAAAAGCGATCTTTACACTAAGTGATACCTTAGGCTGCACGGGGATACTCAATATCGGCACTACCAACCAAAGCACCGGTGCCAATTTTTATCAATGGGATTGGGGTGATAATTCGTTGAACAGTGGTTTAACCAGCCCCACACATTTGTACAATATACAAGGGCAGTACCTGATCAGCTTAGTTGCCGGTGATGGGGTTTGTAAAGATACCACAAGCCAGTTGGTGAAAATATCTGTAAAGCCGGTGGCCAATTTTGGCGTAAGCGATACCCTCACCTGCGATTCAGCCAGGGTGCAGTTTTTCAACCTCACTACTGGTGGCAGCAATAATTTGTGGCGTTTTAGTGATGGCAGCAATAGCATTGAGGTGAACCCTTTCAAAACTTTTGCACCCAGCCTTACACCATATACTGTGAAACTGGTTGTTGATAATGGATTGGGTTGCAAAGATTCTTTAACGAAAGTGAATTTGATTACCGCCAAAGTACCGCCGGCAACAGATTTTTTCATCAGCCCTTCGCCGGTGATCACCATTCCGAATTACACTTTTAGTTTTAATAACCTTACGCCAAACAGCACCCGGTATTTTTATCAATGGAACCTGGGTGATGGCTCCTTTGCCAGTACCCGTGATGTTACTCATCAATACAATGATACCGGAAGCTATCCTATTCAACTGGTTGTATTAGACAGCAGTACCAATTGCCCGGATACCATGATAAGGATTGCAAGGATAGATGGTTTCCCCGGGTACCTCTATGTACCCAATGCCATTTGCCCTGGTTGCATACAAAGCAATTTAAGGGAATTTTTACCTAAAGGAAAAGGGTTGCTGCAATACAACCTCCAGATATTTACTACCTGGGGCGAATTGATCTTTCAAACGGCTAGCATAGATGCAGCAGGAGCCCCCAACCAACCGTGGGATGGAAGGTATAAAGGATTGCTGGTGCAGCAGGATGTATATGTGTGGCGGATTGATGCCAAATTTAAAAATGGTACAGAATGGATTGGGATGATTTACCCCGGCGAAGGCAAATACAAAAAAGCAGGTACCATTACGGTGGTAAAATAATGTGGCTGCCGTAAAGCCTTTAAAAAACGAAGCAACAAAAATGAAAATGTTGAAATTAATACGCTGCTTTACCCTCCCTGTCATAGGAGCTGTAGCGCACCAAATGTTGAGGCCATGAAACAATTTTTATGCGTGATGGTTTTTGCAGTGCTGCAGTTAATAGCCGTGGCACAAGACCCGTTTTTTACCCATGCCTTTAATTCACCATTATCGTTAAACCCTGCCACAGCAGGTACCGGTGAAATGGATCTCCGGTTTACGGCCACCTATAAACGCCATTGGCTTAATGTTCCATCAAACATGGAATTTGCAGCCTTAGGTGCAGACAGGTACATAAAAAATATTCATGGTGGCGTGGGGCTTTTATTAACGAATTCAAAAGAAGGCTACATCAACAAAACAAGTTTTAGCGCCATTTATTCTTATGGGCTTTGTTTGCCCAATGCAAGGCTGTACCTGGGTTTGCAGGCAGGTGTGGGCAACCGGAATGTAAATTATGATAAGCTCTATTTCAGTGACCAGATAGACAACACCGGGGTAATTGCCGGATCTGTATCTGCTGCTGACAGGCCACTGAACAACAATAAATACTTTGCTGATTTTGGTGCAGGTTTTTTATTGTATTATGGTAATAGCTGGATGATCGGCGGTGGCGCTCATCACATTAATCAGCCGGACGAATCGCTTACCTCCAATGTTTACAGCAAGCTGCCCAGACAATGGTTTGGTTATGTGCGGTACAAACTGGACCTGGATGAAAATGGGGACAGGTATTTTTTGCCCGGCATCATTTATTACCAGCAGCAACAAAGCAATTCCATCAGTTTTGGTTGCGAATACAAAGATGCCAGGGTGGGCATTGGGGCATGGTACAGGGGCAATGTAAATTTTCAAAACAGCGATGCTTTTGCGGTTACACTAAGCCTTGACCTGTTTGACAGGCGGTACAACGAAACAGACCGGGTAAGGATTGGAATGGCTTATGATGCCACTATCAGCAAGCTTGGTTTCAGCAGAAGTGCCGGCAGTGGAGAAGGGGCTTTTGTGTGGGAAAAATTAAGTGCCAAAGGTATAAAAAGCGAAGACCGTTGTGAAGAGGATTACAAAATGAGAGGAACACCCTGCCCGCCGAGATTTTAAAATATGCTGTCGTCAATGGTCAATGGTGAAAAGGGAACAGTGAATAGTGTTTACAATTGACATCTTTTCATTGACGATTGACTATTCACTTTTCATTTATATATTCATCCGGAACCCAATGCCGTGTATGGTTTCTAATAAAAGGGAAGGGTCTGCTTTAAAATGTTTGCGTAACCTTGTGATAAACACATCCATGCTCCTGCCCAAAAAATAATCATCTTTTCCCCAAACACTCAGTAATACTTCTTCCCGCTTCAATACTTTGTTGGGGTGCTCGCAAAAGAATTTCAACAGGTCTGCTTCCCGCTGGGTTAAGGACACCTCAGCATCTTCTCCACAATACATTTTTAAATCGGTAAAAGAAAAACGCAGCTTTCCCAATTTATATTCCTGCACCTGTTCGGAGTGCATTTTTTTTGTCCTTCTTAAAAAAACCTCCATCCGCATCAGCAGTTCTTTCATGTTGAATGGCTTGGTTATATAGTCATCGCCTCCTGCCTTAAATCCATCCAGTTTATCCTGCTCCAGGGATTTAGCCGTTAAGAAAAGAATGGGAATCATATCGCTTTTTTGCCTTATTTTTTTTGCCAGGGTAAAGCCATCTTTCACCGGCATCATTACATCGAGCAGGCAGATGTTGAATGCCCCTTTTAAAAAATTCTGCCAGGCGCTTTCCCCATCTGCACACCACACCACTTCGTATCCTTCTTCTTCCAGGTTATCTTTTATTACAAATGCCAGCGACGCATCATCTTCGGCTAATAACACTTTTGCTTTGCTTTGCATGATGATTTTATTTTTTAGGTAAATGAATTTTAAATTCTGTGCCGATACCCACCACGCTGTGGATGATGATCTTGCCATCGTGGGCATCAACTACTTTCTTAACAAAATTCAAACCAAGTCCGAATCCTGTTACATTATGTACATTACCCGTGGGCACCCGGTAAAATTTTTTAAACAGGAACCTGATGTTCTTTTCTTCTATGCCAATGCCATTATCTTTTACCGAAACAGCGTAAAAATCATTGCCTGCATCCTGCAATTCTATAATAATATGCGGCTGGTTAATGCTGTATTTGATGGCGTTTTCAATGAGGTTAATAATTACCAATTGCAGGTGTGCCTTATCTGCAAATATCACCGGTTCATTTTCATCCGGGATAAAATCTACCACGGCGCCCCTGCTGCTGATAAATGGCTCTATCTGGTCAATAGCGCTTTGTAATACATCGTTCAGCTGGCAGGTTTCTTTTTTTATGATCAGTTTCTTGTTTTCGCTGGCAGCAGTTTTTAATAACCGTTCTACCTGGTTTTGCAGATGTTCAGTTTGTTCCTTTATTACATTGCCATACTTAAGCAACCGTTCCGGTTTATTCGCAATGCCGGATTGCACCAGTACTTCGCTGGCTATTTTCATCACTGCCAGCGGAGTCTTAAATTCATGGGTAAAATTATTTACAAAATCCTTTTGAAGTTCGTTCAAAAACTTTTGCCGGTAAAGGTACAGCAGGCTGATGGAAAGCCCAATGAGGATTAACAGCATAAAAATTGCTGTAACAATCCAAAATAACATTTCCTGGATGATGTATTTGCCCCGGTGAGGGAAATTCAGCAAGAGGTAATCATAATTTTTTTTAATTACCTGCTGGCCTGTATTGTTTACCTGCGGGTACCGGGATGCTGCCGTGGATAAATAATACTGGTAGGCATAGGCCTGTTTATCGCTGCTGAATGCAGCCACGTTACAATCTGTCCATACATCAAAATCTTCAAACTCGTTACTCAGGTAAAACTGGAGGGTGTCTTTTGGGGGTATTGAATCTACTTTTACCAGGTATGTATTTACATCTACTGCTTCTACGATCTGTTTTATCTGTTGCCTGGGATCGTCTGTAATATCCATATCGCTGAACAGGCCCCGGATCGTTTTTAGCACACTGTAATTAAATTGCTGCTCTTCTAAATTATATACCCTTTTCAGCCAGTATAATTGTGCAATTAATATCAGGGCTATAATGATACTGCAACCAAGCATTATCCATCTTAATGTAGCTGACCGCATATCCGGCAAAGTTCTTATTAAACCGTTACATTCAAATTATAACATGGTTAACCCCATGTTAAGTAAAATTATATAATATAAAGCAATGTCAAATTGAAGGCAATATCCCTGCCACAGGATTTTTAGATAACTATCTTTGCAACTGTTATGAGTGGAGAAAAACAAATATTTCAAACAGGAAGTTCAAAGCGCTGGAGAAATTTCCAGTGGTCGTTCAGGGTATTGCTGATGGTTGCTTTATTTTTTATTTCCATCCTGGTAATTGCCCTGATCAGGGGAACGAGCCCCACCTTACCTAATCTTGAAGCAAAGTCAAAAGCCTATGAAGTGAAGATGGATCCTTCTAATCCATTAACCCTTTCTCAAAAATTCAATACAAAATACAAAGGCTTTAAAGATTTCCTGGATAAAAAAACCAGGGAAGATTCTATAAAAAGTTTAAAACAACCCAGCATCATTATTGATACCATACCTGATATCAGGGCAGCTTTTTATACGCCGTGGACTGCCAGAACTTCATTGCCCGACCTGGAAAAATACGGAAGTAACCTGAATGTAATTTTCCCCGAATGGTTTTTTATTGATACTGTCACGCACAAACTGCAGACTAGAATTGACAGTGCCGGGCTGGCACTGATGCGCCGGAAAAAACTGAGAATAATGCCCATCTTAAATAATTTTAATTCTTCCTTAAAAGATTTTGACGGCAACCTGCTGCACTATATACTCGGCAATGACATGGTAAGAAAATCATTTATTGCACAGGTAGCCGATACGCTGAGTTTCTACCATTTTGATGGCATCAATATAGACTTTGAAGAACTGAAAGAAAAAACAAATGCGCCGCTTTCTGTTTTTCAGCAGGAACTGTACGGGGTATTACATGAAAGAGGCATGACGGTAACAATGGATGTAGCCGTGGATAATACGGATTATGATTTCAATAAATTGTCAGCATACAACGACTATATTGTTTTAATGGCGTACGACCAGTTTAATAATAGTACCGGCCCCGGCCCCATCAGTGCACAAAAATGGATAGAAGAAAAAGTGGAGAGCGCCGCCAAAAAAATTGATCCTGCTAAAATAATTTTAGGTGTGGCAGGCTATGGCTATGACTGGGCTACTGATGAAGAAGGCAAGACTGTTGTGACCGCCATAAATTATGCAGATGCCATTAATAAGGCAAAAATTAAAAATGCAAAGATTGATTATGATAACGACAGCTACAACCTGCATTTCATTTATATAGATGAGGAGAAAGTAGGGGATGGCAATACAGAAAAAGTGAAACATGAAATCTGGTGTACGGATGCGGCCACCACTTTTAACGTACTACGTTTTAGTGATGAATACAAAACAGCCGGAACAGCCTTGTGGCGGCTCGGCAGCGAAGATGCAAGAATGTGGGGCTTTTACAGCAGGGACCTCAGCACCGCATCACTTATTGCAAAGCCATTTGATTTTAACACCCTTTCCGGCATACCCATTATACCGGACAATGTTGGGTACGACGGGCAGGGGGAAGTATTGAATATTATTGCCTCTCCGCAGGAAGGTAAAATAAAAATTGAGGTGGATACTGCAGAGCTGTTAATTGCAGAACAGGACTACCTGCAGCTACCATCCGGTTATATCATTCAGAAATTTGCAGAAGATACCACAGCCCCCGGTCCGGGCCACAAATTAATTTTAACTTTTGATGATGGCCCTGATGCAGAATGGACACCCAAAATACTGGATATACTGGAAAGGGAGAAGATACCGGCTACTTTTTTTGTAGTAGGCATACAGGCTGAAAAAAATATTCCCCTCCTGCAGCGCATTAACCGGGATGGGTATGAAATCGGTAACCATACTTTTACCCATAACAATGTGGCTAAAATGAGTAACCAGCGGGCGGCACTGGAAATGAAACTCACCAGGTTGCTGATTGAAAGCGTAACCGGGCGTTCTACCATTTTGTTCAGGGCTCCATACAATGCGGATTCTGAGCCTCAGACTTATGAGGAACTTGAACCAATTGAAAGAAGCCGGCTGGAAAATTATTTAACCATCGGCGAAAGCATTGATCCCAATGACTGGCAGGTTGGTGTAAGCCCGGACTCAATTGTTGCCCGTACAATTGAACAGGTTGAAAGCAGGGGTGCCAGTATTATTTTACTGCATGATGCAGGCGGCCTTACCAGGCAAGCCACTGTGGATGCGCTGCCAAAAATAATTGACTACTTTAAAAAGAAGGGATATAAGTTTACCACCGTTGCAGACCTGATGGGTAAAACAAAAGATGATGTAATGCCCAAACTGCCTCCTTCAAGGGATAGCTGGCTAAGTAAAGTAAATTTCTTTTTTGCAGAAGCCACTTATTGGGGAAGCCACCTGGTATTTGCTTTATTTATTGTTGGTATTGGGTTATCAGTTGGCCGAATGCTGGTGATGGCAATACTTGCGTGGCTGCAAAAGAAAAAGGAATCAAGGCAGCTGCCTGCTGCCCCGTTACCGGCATCCGAAAAACCTATGGTAAGCATTATTGTTCCTGCATATAATGAGGAGGTAAATGCGGTACGTACGATTAAAAGTTTATTAGAGCAGGATTATCCAAACCTGCAGGTGGTGTTTATAGATGATGGCAGCAAAGACAGTACATACGAAACAGTACGCAGCGCATTTCAACATACACCCAATGTATTTGTATATACCAAACCCAACGGTGGTAAGGCTTCCGCTTTAAATGTAGGCGTGGAAAAAGCCAACAGCGACTATGTGGTATGTATAGATGCAGATACACAATTAAAATCAGATGCGGTATCTCAATTGATGCTTAAATTCATTTCTCCTGAAGGTAAAGGCGAGGTGGGGGCCGTGGCCGGTAATGTAAAGGTGGGCAATGAAGTAAACATGATCACCCGCTGGCAGAGTATCGAATACATCACTTCACAAAATTTCGACCGCAGGGCTTTTGACCTGCTCAATTGTATAACGGTAGTGCCCGGGGCAATTGGGGCATTTAAAAAAGAAGCCATCCTGCAAGCCGGTGGGTTTACTACCGATACGCTGGCTGAAGATTGCGACCTAACCATGCGGATGCACCGCATCGGCTACCAGGTGCGTAATTGCAACGATGCCATTTCTTATACCGAGGCACCCGAAACGATGAAGCAGTTTTTAAAGCAGCGTTTCCGCTGGAGCTTTGGCGTGATGCAATGTTTTTGGAAACACAGGGATGCGGTGTTCAGCCCGAAGTACAAAAATTTTGGTATGGTGGCGTTGCCCAATATCCTCATCTTTCAAATGATCCTGCCCTTCCTGGCACCGCTGGCAGATGTAGTGCTGGTATTGAGCCTGGTCGCTGCAGGCTTTGGTATCATACCGGCAGATGTGAGCCATATTATTCTGTACTATTTTATTTTTACGCTGGTGGATGTGGCAGGTGCCGCTCTTGCTTTTGCATTTGAAAAAGAAGATTATAAAAAGCTCATCTGGATGATACCGCAGCGTTTGGTTTACCGTCAATTGATGTATTATATCATTATCAAATCATTCAACAAAGCGATCAAAGGAGAGTTGCAGGGCTGGGGTGTTTTAAAAAGAACAGGCAATGTAAAGCAGTTGGGTACTGCATAGCATTGCCTGTTGATGAAAAATTTTATTAAGGAAAGGGGTTGCTTACAGCAGCCCCTTTTCCATTAAATATTCTGCTATCTGCACTGCGTTGGTGGCTGCACCCTTGCGTAAGTTGTCGCTAACGATCCAGCAGTTGAGGGTGTTGGGTTGTGTCTCATCTCTTCTTATCCTGCCCACAAAAGTTTCATCTTTTTCATGTGCCGTTAGTGGCATAGGATAAATAAAGTTGGCGATATCATCCTGCACCACCACACCCGGAGCCTTGCTTAACAATTCCCTCAGTTCATCCAAATCGAAATCATTTTCAAATTCAATGTTCACGCTTTCGCTGTGCCCGCCCATTACCGGTATGCGTACAGTGGTAGCCGTTACTTTTATTGCAGCATCACCAATGATCTTTACCGTTTCATTGGTCATTTTCATTTCTTCTTTGGTGTAGCCATTTTCCAGGAACACATCAATTTGCGGAATGGCATTCAGGTCAATCGGATATTTATATGCCATCTCGCCCTGCACCCCTTTTCTTTCATTCATTAACTGGTCAACCGCTTTTACGCCGGTACCCGTTACACTTTGGTAAGTGCTTACCACTACTCTTTTAATTTTGTATTTATCATGCAATGGTTTCAGCACCACTACCATTTGTATGGTTGAACAATTCGGATTGGCGATGATCTTATCTTCTTTGGTCAATACATTGGCATTCACTTCAGGTACCACTAATTTTTTTGTGGGATCCATGCGCCAGGCACTGGAGTTGTCAATAACGGTAATGCCTGCTGCTGCAAATTTTGGTGCCAGTTCCAGGGAAGTGCTGCCACCTGCAGAAAATACTGCTACAGCGGGCTTAGCTGCAATGGCGTCTTCCCAGCCTACCACCTTATACTTCTTTCCTTTAAATTCCACTTCTTTGCCAATTGATCTTTCCGATGCCACCGGGATCAATTCTGTTACCGGGAAATTTCTTTCAGCCAATACCTGCAGCATTTTGCTGCCTACCAGGCCTGTTGCGCCAACTACTGCTACTTTCATTGTTGTGTTGTTGTTTTTTATTTGGTTTAAAATATTTTTTTGCCGCTCAGCCGTTAAGACGTTTGCCTCTTTACGACTCAACGCCTTAACGGCTTTTTATTTCTTTCCTTTTTAGCGGACAGCTATAAAAAAAGCCTCCCGTTTTAGCGGAAGGCTCAGTATTTTGTAACATACAAACAACTGTTATCCTTCCGCAGCGTGGCTGTGTTTGGTAATGGTCTTTGTATGTTTAATGTTCATCATTGCAGCCCGAAAATAACGACAAATTGTAAATCTGCCAAAATATCAGGCGATGAAATATATTTTTACAACTTCCCCTCCTTAATCTCATCTACCACACCAGGGTCTAGCAGGGTGCTTGTATCACCTAAATTTGTAGTTTCCCCTTCTGCGATCTTTCTTAAAATACGCCGCATGATCTTGCCGCTTCTGGTTTTTGGCAGGCCACTCACAAATTGTATTTTGTCAGGTTTGGCAATAGGTCCAATAATTTTTGAAACGGTAAGGCTGATATCCTGCCTTCTCAAATTTTCATCACCATGATGCCCGTTGTATATTACATACGCATAAATACCCTGCCCCTTGATATCATGCGGATAGCCCACCACAGCACTTTCTACCACGCCCGAATGCATGTTGATCGCATTCTCCACTTCAGCAGTGCCAATGCGGTGGCCACTGATATTTAGTACATCATCCACCCTTCCGGTTATACGGTAATTTCCATCAGGGTCTTTTAATGCACCATCACCCGTAAAATATAAACCTGGATAAGTAGCGAAATAATTGGTGCGGCAGCGTTCGTGGTCACCGTATGTAGTTCTTAAAATTCCGGGCCAGGGCGCTTTGATACAAAGATTGCCTTTGAGGATACCATGTTCATCCGGCTCTGTTACTTCTTTTCCGTTTTCGTCCACCAGCAATGGTTGTACTCCCGGCATGGGCAAGGTTGCCCAACTTGGTTTGGATGGGGTAACATCAGCCAGGTTACTGATCAAACAGGCACCTGTTTCTGTTTGCCACCAGGTATCAATAATAGGGCATTTCTTCCTTCCGATATTTTCATCATACCAATGCCATGCTTCTTCATTGATGGGTTCACCAACGGTGCCCAATACCTTTAAAGAAGAAAGGTCTTTCCCTTTGATTGGGTCGGTGCCAAAACTCATTAAACTTCTAATGGCTGTTGGCGCTGTATAAATGCAGTTTACTTTGTGTTTTTCTACAATGTCCCAAAACCGCCCTGCATCCGGCCAGGTGGGAATGCCTTCAAACATTAGGGAAGTTGCCCCTGCACTTAGCGGCCCGTATACAATATAACTATGCCCGGTTATCCAGCCGATATCTGCTGTGCAAAAATGCACATCGCCGGGTTGGTACTGAAACACATTCACAAATGTGTAGTTGGTCCAAAGCATATAACCCGCAGTGGTATGCACTACCCCTTTTGGCTTACCGGTACTGCCGGATGTATATAAAATAAACAAGGGGTCTTCAGCATCCATTTCTTCAGCAGGAAATGAGACCACTCCATTTTTTTCAACCTGTGATTCTGCATAATCCATCTCATCTTCCCACCATACATCTCTTCCCTTGATCATGGAAACGGGTGTTCTTGTCCTGGTATACACAATTACTTTTTTAATGGTTCTGTTACCGATCAGGGCGTCATCGATCACTGCTTTTAATGGGATATCTTTTCCGCCGCGGTAAGCACCATCGCAGGTAATAATAAATTCAGCATTGGCATCATATAGCCTGTCTGCAATACTCTGTGCACTAAAGCCACCAAAGATTACACTGTGTATTGCTCCAATTCTTGCACAGCCCAATACCGCATAAGCCAGTTCCGGCACCATGCCCATATAAATACAAACACGGTCACCTTTTTTTACACCGTTATTGATCAGCATTTGTGCCACCTGGCAAACTCTTTTATGCAACCTGGCATAAGTCACTGTTCTTACTCTTTCTTCAGGGTTATTGGGTTCCCAGATAATGGCAGGCTTATCGGCCATTGTTTCCAAATGCCGGTCGATACAGTTTTCGGTGATGTTTAGTTTACCGCCTTTGAACCATTCTATTTTTGGTTCGGTAAAATTCCAGTCTAAAACTTTGTCCCACTTTTTTCTCCATTCAAAATTTTCAGCAACCTCACCCCAAAAGCCTTCGGGGTCTTCAATACTTTTTTTGTAGTCCTGGTGATACTGTTCTAAACTTTTGATCTGATAAGGATATGACATGGCAAGGAGTTTATTTTCTTTTAAATCAAATTTATATATTTATGTTTACAACAATCGTGAAAAACAATTCTAACTGACTATAATGACAACAGTATCTACAAAGGGAATCAGCAAAGTAATCTTTTCTTCTTCATTAGGGACATTAATTGAGTGGTATGATTTTTATATTTTCGGCATGTTGGCCAAAACGATTTCAATTCAATTTTTTCCCGAAGGAAATGATACAGCTGCTTTACTAAGCACCTTAGCCATTTTTGCAGCAGGCTTTTTGGTAAGGCCCTTTGGGGCATTGGTTTTTGGCAGATTGGGAGATCTTATTGGAAGAAAATCTACTTTTTTATTAACGCTGGTCCTGATGGGGGGATCCACTTTTTTAATTGGCCTGGTGCCGGGTTATAAAAGTATTGGTATGGCAGCTCCATTACTGGTTTTATTATTAAGGCTGGTACAGGGCCTGGCATTAGGCGGCGAATATGGAGGTGCTGCCACCTACGTTGCAGAACATGCACCTCCCGGCAGAAGAGGCTATTTTACCAGTTGGATACAAACCACTGCAACACTGGGTTTGTTTGTTGCCCTGGGTGTTATCATGGCAGTGAAATCAGGTATGAGCGAGCGTGCATTCACTGCTGAGTGGGGCGGATGGCGTTATCCGTTCTGGATATCCATTATGCTGGTGATCGTCTCTGTGTATATCAGGTTAAAGATGAAGGAGTCGCCAATTTTTACAAAGCTGCTGAAAGCAAAGAAAACATCTGTGAACCCGCTTAAGGAAAGCTTTGGGCATAAAGGGAATTTTAAAATGGTGCTGCTGGCTTTGTTTGGTGCGGTGATGGGTCAGGGGGTTATCTGGTATACCGGCCAATTCTATGCACAGAGTTTTTTAGAGAATACAGTGAAGATTGAGTTTATGCAGAACCGGGAAATCCTGTTGTGGGGTATTGCGCTGGCTACCCCTTTCTTTGTGGTTTTTGGGTGGCTTAGTGATAAAATAGGAAGGAAATGGATCATGTTGACGGGGATGTTGTTGGGAGTGATTTTTTACCGGCCGATATTTGGGACGATGCTAAAGGATGCGGATGCTACAGTCTGGATTGCCGGCAATACCAATATCTCGTCTTCCCTTTTTGAAAATTCTGTTGTAAAAAGCGATTCAATTAAAAATGAGAAAGGGATGTCAGTTATTTGCCACAGGAAAATCCCCATTGTTTATAAAGACGGGATGAAATTTAACGAAACAAGGGCGGATACTGTTTTTTATGGTGCTGATGGGATTTCTTATTTTACCAGGGCAGATTCAAAACCTGTATACAGCGATAAAATACTTTCTTCTGCACTCAAATGGAAATTCATTTTTCTGCTCTGGGTAATGATCATTTTTGTAACCATGGTCTATGGGCCGGTGGCAGCATTTTTAGTGGAGTTGTTCCCCACAAAGATCCGTTACACTTCTATGAGCCTTCCTTATCACATTGGCAATGGGGTGTTTGGTGGTTTAGTTCCATTCATTGCCACGCTGCTGTCTTCTACCTTTGTAAAAGACCCATTGGTGGGGCTTTGGTACCCGATAGGAGTGGCAGGTTTGTGTTTTGTTATAGGGGCTTTTTATTTGAGTAATAAAACAGATAACAATGTAAACGACTAAAATAATTTTATGAATCAATTAAAGAGGATAATGGGAATTGTATGGATGTTGCTGGCGCCGGCAGTCATTTATTTTTTGGTTAATGGTGCTATTCACAATATCAGTAGTGGTGCAACCAAAGACATCAACAAGCCGGTACCCTGGATAATCATCATTACTATTTTTACCCCTATCGCTATCGGCCTGTTTATTTTTGGATATTATGCTTTTAAGGGGGAATATGATAAGCTGCCGGAGCGTTCGGAAGATATTTGAGAGAAGCCATTTGCGTGACTAAACCAAAAGATGCTGCTAACCCCGTTACTGGTAAAGATTTACGGTCAGTCTGCTTTTAATTTCAATTGACAAAGCCACTCTACTCAGCAGAAATCTTTAAATGATCTTACGCTTGCCTTAAGTCCCTCTTTGGGTCGGGTTTGGGGAGGCAATCAATTCCTCCTCGCCACTACAATGGGTGTTTTAAACTGTTTTTTCTTTCCGTTCAAATTAAAAACTTCAGTGAATATTATGTATACGCCTGTGGCTAATTGCTGGCTTTTTTCACCCAACCCATCCCAGCGGAAACTGCCGCTGCTGCCGCATAAGGCATTGCGCTGCAGGTAACGTACCGGCCTGCCGGAGGCGTCAAAAACAGTGATGCTTGCAACATAGCCGGGTTCGGAAAAACGGTAATCAATGCTGGCGAAATCATCCTGCCCGTCATTATCAGGCGATACGATTTCAGGGGTTAGTTTTACTTCTCCCTGTACTCCATCATTAATATGAAACTGTGAATTTTTGTAAGTGGGCGTGCCGTAGTTCACACTCGTAGCCGCAGAATGCCAGTTACTTTCTGATTGCGTGGGGGCATTGTAATCTATTCTTTCCAATGCCACGCCTTCTTTATTGTCGAGCAATTTAAAATGCCATGCATCCGTGTACTGCAATTCATCCGTGATATTTCCCTGGGCATTTAAAATAATTACATCCCCAGCATCATCATTATAAGCTGGCATAGTGCCGATAGTAACAATGACATCAGGGTTTTGTGTAATGAAATGGGCTTTTACCCAATCGCTGTTTTCTGTCGCCACCATAAAATCCTGTGGAAATATCAGGTAGGGTTCTGCACTCAATTGCGTTATGCTGCTCACATTGCCTGCTGTATTCCTGTTGGCAATGTAGGTTTGTTTCAGGTCAATGATCTTTTTGCTGCGGTTATATATTTCTACATAATCATATCCATCAGGTGCCGGGTTAAATAAAATTTCGTTAATAATAATATCCAGGCTGTCTGCAACTTCGCTCAGGCCAACCCTGGAGCTGTTTTTATTTCCGATTACATTGCCCACGCAATCCGTGAGGGTGATGGCCGTGATGGTATATACCTTATTTGCGGCCAGCGCTGTTGCCAATTGTAAGTTCACTTTATCAAAACCAGGAGATACCGCAATGGCATGTAAAGGGATGCCAATACCATCACTGATGCGGTAGTTAGTAACTGTGGCAGCGCTTGATTCATCTAAAGGCTCGTCAAATACTAAAGTAATATTCAGGTTATTTGTTGCATAAGCCCTTAGCAGCCTGGGAGCCTGCTGATCTGCATTCGCAGCATTCACCGAATTTTTCTTTCCGGGTGTACCGCCCCTGGTGTCGGTACTTGCCCTCCAGTTGCTGAATCCGGAGCAGGGGTTTTTGGTATCGATCATTTCGAGCGTCCAGCCACCATCTTTTTTTAATTCATTCCCGTACCAATTGATACTGTAATTCACGGAATGGATTATTCTACCCCCTGCATCTGCCAGGTACAGCCATTCGCCAGTGTTGTCGAGAGAAGGAAAGCTGCTAACGGAAATAGTTGTCCCAAAAAAAGCCAGGGCCGCAACGGCACTTCCGGTGCATACCATCACAAAACTATCGGGCTGTAAAATAAAATTGGGCATCCCCCCGCTTAGCCCGGAGAGATCACCAATCTTCCAGCCCTGCAGGTTAATGGGAAATGCCGTGGTATTTTTTAATTCTATCCATTCTGCATTGGGCAATGCCACCTGCGGTGATGGGTCGGCAATGATTTCATCAATTACAATATCATATTGCTGCGGGGTATAAAAACTAAAACCAACGGTACCATTATTGAGCGTGTTGCCAGCAGGGTCCTGAACAGCATTTACGGTAAGGGTGACATTGCCGCCATTGGGAAAAGTATTGGTGAAGCTGAGGTGTACCAATGCATTGTTCACTCCATCTAAAGTAGCGGTGGCTGCTGCACCAACACTGTTGTTGGCCACATAATTTGCAGCTACCTGGCTGCTGATATTGTCTACCGCTTCATTGAATAATACATCCAGGCTGCTGGCAGATATGGCGGTAACAGAAACAATCGCCGGTGGTATGATGTCCGGTACAAAAGGCTGTATAGAAATATCGTCAAAAAAATGCCGCTGTGCAAAACCGGCAACGGTACTTTGTTTTACTAAAATGCCAAAGAAGGCAGATGTGTTGAAGTCAGCATCAGTTACATTTCCTTCATTAAAATAATTGTTGCCACCCGAAAGGTCACGGTACAGCATCCATTTACTGGCTTCATCCCTGGTTACTTTTATTTTGATGCTGTTGTTGCTTACGTTGGTGCTGGCATCTACCCCGTCAATAATTTTAATTACAGTGGCACCCGATTTTTTGTAGAGGCATATTTCATCCAGCGTTCCGCCAATGCGCACAAAATAACCATTGTTGGCAGTGGCGCTAAGGTCGCTTGAAGAAGCGGTTAAAAAAACATCAACGTAGTTGGTGGAAGAGGTATTAAAAGTAAGATTGGTATAAAACTCCCATTGAGTTGCAATGGCCAGGGTGCTTGGCGTAGTAATATAAAAAATACTGTTGGCTATGGTATTGTTACTCTGCAATTGAAAAGAGGGATTCACTATCCAGTCGGCAACACTGCCTGCCCAGGCAGGATTGGCGGAAAAATCGCCATCGCTGAAATTTTCTGTAACCTGTGCCTCCAGGGAGGAAGCCACCATGAGCAGTATTGTAAAATAGAGTAGTAATTTCTTTTTCATACAACCGGACTTGCATTTAAAGATACTTAGTTTATGGAATTTTAAGTCATCTAATTTTTTCAGAATTTACAACAATATTTAGTAAAAGATAATAAAGGCAGGAGGGTACGAAACCAAATTTGAAAATTCCTTTCGCATTCAAGTGGCACAACATTCAATGCTAAGGTGCTATAGTGCGTCCGTATATTGCAGCACATTTGCAAGGGGCACAAAACCCACTGCAAAGAAACTAACTTTATGAAAAAAACTGCAATTGCCAACGCATGATAAACAGTCTTAAAATTGAATAATCACGACACATCTCACTAATAACAACTCAGCATTGGATTTTTTCTAAACTTTGAAACAAAACTTCAGATGAACTATAGCTAACTTTCAACTTTATAAATTCTTTATACCACAAAGATTAAATTTGACATACTAAATAGTAATAAAATTTGAACTTATTTAATAACAGAAAATATAAAAAGGAATCCCAGCATTTCATAAGCATAGCCTTGGTGTTGTTAGTCGCTACTGCTTGTTATTTTAGTACAAATGTTATTGGTTATAAAATTGTTG
>JAYVUL010000427.1:0-16608 GCA_043787935.1 Chitinophagaceae bacterium
TTGTTACAATTAGTCACCATGCATTCATTCACTATTAAGGATTTAGAAAATTTGTCCGGGATAAAGGCACACACTATTCGTATCTGGGAACAGCGTTACCAGTTCTTAAAACCTTCCCGTACGGATACCAATATACGTTTCTACAGTAATGAGGAATTAAAAAAACTGCTGAACATCGCCCTGTTAAATAAGTACGGATTCAAAATTTC
This sequence comes from Chitinophagaceae bacterium, assembly GCA_043787935.1. Lineage (GTDB taxonomy): Bacteria > Bacteroidota > Bacteroidia > Chitinophagales > Chitinophagaceae > Ferruginibacter. The sequence goes on from JAYVUL010000427.1 coordinate 210, forward strand.
ACATATAGACAAAATGTGTGAATCGGAAGTAAAAGAAAAAATACTGTCCCTCAATAACCAGCAGGCACAACTGGAGCGTATTGTGAACGAACTGATCCAGTGTATGATTGATCTCAACACGGAAAAGCTGGAAGACATATTGGGCAATTACATAGCAGCAAGGGGTATCGAAAGAAGCATCACCCAGGTTATTTTCCCTTTTATGGAAAAAATTGGGGTGCTTTGGATGACCAATCACATTAATCCTGCACAGGAACATTTAGTCACCAATATAATCAGACAAAAATTAATTGTAGGTATTGAAGGTGTAAATACCTCGTTAAAGGTGGATAAAACAATACTGTTATTTTTACCCGAAGCAGAATACCATGAACTGGGTTTGCTTTTCATGCATTACCTCTTAAAAAGCAGGGGTGTAAATGTGATATACCTGGGAGCTAATGTACCTATCAATGATGTGGAATATGTAGTTAAACTTAAGAAACCGGATTATCTCTTTTGCCATCTCACCGCAGTCGGAAATAAATTTAATTTTGAAAGGTTTATTTTAGCGCTGTCTAAAAAAATTACTTCCACTCCGGTAATCCTTTCGGGGCTCCTCACTCATTCTTACGAGAAAAAGATCCCACCTACAATAAAGTTTAAAAAGTCATTGGCAGAAGTGATGGAGTATGTAGCCGGGCTGTAAAAGCCCTTTTTTAATGTTCTTTTCAGCAGGGGTACTGCGTAAATTGCCTCTTTTATACCGTTTAACCTTTAATTTAAAATAATTAAACAAAAACTTGCATTATTCAAAAAATCTTGTTTAGCTTTACCGGAAATAAGTTAAACAGATTATTTTATGTCAACAATCGAATTTAACCAGCTGCTTCTTAACAACACTGAGTTTTTGAAACCCTTTGCCGTTACCCTTACCAGGGACAACGAAGTAGCAAAAGATTTGCTGCAGGAAACCATGTACAGGGCGTTAGCCAATAAAGAAAAATACAATTCCGGCACCAATATCAAAGCTTGGTTATATACCATCATGCGGAATATCTTCATCAATAATTACCGCCGCAAAGCAAAACAGAATACTATTTTTGACAATACTCCCAACGACTTTTTATTAGATTACAACCAGCAAACGATTTCCAACCGGGCCGAAGGTGCTTTAAGTATGAAAGATATACAGGCAGCCATACACCACCTGCCACATATTTTTCGCAATCCATTTCTGCTGTACTTTGAAGGGTATAAATATCATGAAATTGCCGCTATGCTGTCAGAGCCATTAGGAACGATTAAAAGCAGGATACACTTTGCAAGAAAACTATTGAAAGAACAACTGACCCGTTTTTAATAATTGTTCAATTTCCCTCATTTTTAAGTCTTATTTTTAGTATTCATCAACATATTTTCCGGGGTGAAAAAAGCTGTAGTAATAGGTAGCGGTTTTGCAGGAATGTCGGCTGCCTGTTTCATGGCCAAGGCTGGTTGGGAAGTGATTGTTTTAGAAAAGAACAGTTCGCCCGGCGGGAGGGCAAGGCAGTTAAACGAAGCTGGTTTCAAATTCGATATGGGGCCAAGCTGGTACTGGATGCCGGATGTATTTGAGCGGTTTTTTAGTTGCTTTGGAAAAAAAGTTGCTGATTATTACCGTTTGCAAAGATTAGATCCCTCTTACCGGGTTTACTGGCCCGATAGCATCATGGATATTCCCGCAAACTATGTTGCGTTACAAAAAATTTTTGAAGATATTGAACCTGGGAGCAGCATTGCACTGGATAGATTTTTGACGGAAGCTGCCTATAAATATGAAGTGGGCATTAATAAACTGGTACACAAACCCGGCCAGTCATTTGCCGAATTTGCAGACTGGGATGTAATTAAAGGAGTGTTTAAATTAGATGTATTTACGTCTATGAAAAAACATGTTGGCAAATATTTTAAACATCCGCAATTACAGCAACTGCTCGAATTTCCTGTTTTATTTTTAGGAGCCCTTTCCGAAGATACACCTGCCTTGTACAGCCTGATGAATTATGCTGACATTAAACTGGGTACCTGGTATCCGGAGGGCGGCATGTACAGTATTGTAAACGGTATGTTTACCCTGGGGAAAGAACTGGGTGTACAATTTTTATTTGATCATACGGTAACTGCCATCAACATAAAAAACGGTATTGCAAAAAATGTTGCTGCAGCTACACCAGGCGGTAACAGGGTGTTTGATACAGACGCAGTGATCGGCGGGGCAGATTATCATTTTATAGAAAACAACCTGTTGCCACCGGAAAGCCGCAATTATTCAGAAGCCTATTGGAACAGCAGGGTAATGGCACCTAGTTGCCTGCTGTATTATGTAGGGCTTAACAAAAAATTGAACGGTGTGATGCACCATTCCTTATTTTTTGATACCAGTTTCCAGGTACATGGAAAAGAAATTTATACTTTACCGCAATGGCCAACCGAACCATTGTTTTATGTAAGTGTTACATCGGTAAGTGACGACTCGGTGGCCCCTCCCGGTCAGGAGAACCTTTTTTTCCTGGTGCCGGTGGCCTCAGGGCTTTCGGGCGATACGGAGGAGTTGAGAGAACAATATTTTGAAAAAATATTGAAGCGCTTTGAAAACAGAATCGGGCAGCCGGTAAGAGATACGGTCATTTATAAGAAATCTTATTCGGTCAGTAATTTTATTGAAGAGTACAATTCATTTAAAGGAAATGCTTACGGCCTGGCGAACACTTTACTGCAAACTGCTGTTTTAAAACCCGGCCTGCGCAATAAAAAAGTAAAAAACCTGTTTTACACCGGGCAGCTAACCGTACCGGGTCCTGGTGTTCCGCCCAGCTTAATAAGCGGGGAGGTGGTGGCAAAAGAAGTGATAAAATATTTTTCTAAATAAATAATATTTGATTTTTAGTTTTGAACTGTGTAATTCATTATTGTAACAATAAAATCAGCAGGTAAAATAATGGATCTCTTTCATGAATTGAGTCAGCAATGCAGCAAAATTACTACAGAGAAGTACAGTACTTCTTTCAGCAGCGCCATCAAATTACTGCACAGTGATTTGAGGGTTCCTGTATTCAATATTTATGGTTTTGTGCGTTTTGCTGATGAAATTGTAGATACCTTTCACCAGTATGATAAAACTACCCTGCTGGCTGAATTTAAAACAGCAACGGTTAATGCCATTGAAAGGGGAATCAGCCTTAATCCTATTCTGCACAGCTTTCAGCTTACCGTAAATAAATATGATATCTCACATGACCTGATAGACGCTTTCTTTCATTCCATGGAAATGGACCTCAGCCAGGCCAGCTACACCTCCGAAGGCTATAAAGAATATATCTATGGCAGTGCTGAAGTGGTAGGGTTGATGTGCCTCTGTGTTTTTTGTGAAGGAGATAATGCGGCTTATGAAAAATTAAAGCCCTTTGCACAATCCCTTGGCGCTGCATTTCAGAAAGTAAATTTTTTAAGGGATGTAAAAGCAGACTACCAGCAACTGAGCCGCACTTATTTTCCGGGCGTTGATTTTGATAATTTTACGGCGCCGATGAAGAAACAAATTGAAGAAGATATTGCGGCTGACTTTAAACATGCTTTTGAAGGGATACTGCAATTGCCTGTCAAAGCAAGGTTTGGCGTGTATGTAGCCTATAAATATTATTTATGCCTCTTTAAAAAAATTAAAAGGGCCAATGCGGTCAATATTCTTGAGCAACGCATCCGCATACCCAATTATGGTAAGGCTCTAATTGTTGCTAAAGCCAGTGTAAGGGCTCAGTTGAATATTTTATAAATACCACTACAGCATGGATGTTATTTTAGTAGACGGGCAGGATAATCCACTGGGAACAATGGAAAAAATGGAGGTACATGAAAAAGCGCTCCTGCACAGAGCTTTCAGCGTTTTTATTTTTAATGAAAAAAAGGAAATGCTGTTACAAAAACGGGCGGCTAAAAAATATCACAGTGCAGGCTTGTGGACGAATGCCTGTTGCAGTCATCCACAACCGGGAGAAGATACCACTGCGGCAGCACAAAAAAGGCTGCAGGAAGAAATGGGTTTTACTGCCAACCTGGAAAAAGCTTTTACATTTACCTATAGGGCGCCATTTGAAAACGGATTGACCGAACATGAATTTGACCATGTGTTTATTGGTTCCTGCAACAGGGAAATATATCCCAATCCCGATGAAGTAAGTGATTACTGTTTTATGTGCCTGGAAGAGATCGCTGCAGGGATACAATCTCATCCTGCCAAATACACTGAGTGGTTCAAAATTGCTTTCCCCAAAGTGGAAGCGTATATTAACAGCAAGCCTTAAAGAGATTTTACTACATTGTTTTTTAGGCTACTTTTGTTTCTTTAGAAAGCAACATCATGCAAACAAAAAAGGTGATCATAATTGGCAGCGGCGTGGCAGGGATGGCTGCTGCGGTGAGGCTTTCCATTCAGGGTTTTGAAGTATCGGTGTATGAAAAAAACAATTATCCCGGTGGTAAATTGTCTGCTTTTGAGCAGGATGGTTTTCGTTTTGATTCAGGCCCTTCTTTATTTACACAACCACAAAATATTACGGAATTGTTTGCTTTAGCTGATGAGCCGGTAGAGAAATTTTTTAACTATCAACCGGTTGATATTGCCTGTAAATATTTTTATGAAAATGGAAAGCAGGTGCAGGCACATACAGATGCTTTTTTATTTGCACAGGAGTTGAAAGCACAACTTGGCGAGCAGCCCGAAGCGGTTACCCGCTATTTAAAAGGGGCAGAGAAACTGTATGAAGATATCGGCACTGTTTTTTTAAATTACTCTTTGCAAAAAAGAAAAACCTGGCTGAATAAGAGAACCGCCAGGGCATTGGCTACGCTGAAATTTGGCCACCTCTTTCGTTCACTGCACCAATACAATCAAAGGTATTTTACTTCACCGGAAGCGGTACAACTCTTTAACCGCTTTGCAACATATAATGGCAGCAACCCTTACAAAGCCCCTGGCATGCTCAGCGTGATACCCCATTTAGAACAGAACCAGGGCACATATTATCCGCTTGGCGGTATGATCAGTATTACCAATGCCCTGTACAACCTGGCTTTGGCAAAAGGTGTTCAATTTTATTTCAACAGCCCGGTGCAGCGGATCATACATCATGAAGGAACTGCAAGGGGTGTGGTGGTGAATGACAAAAACATCCCTTCAGACGCAGTCGTGAGCAATGCGGATGTATTTTTTACCTATAAAAATTTACTCAACAACCTGCACAAGGCAAAAAGGATATTAAAGCAGGAGCGGAGCAGCAGTGCTGTGATCTTTTATTGGGGCATCAATAAAGCATTTCCTCAACTGCAACTGCATAATATTTTTTTCAGCAAAAATTATCAACAGGAATTTGACAGCATTTTTAATAAGAAACAAATTTCTCCCGACCCGACAGTCTATATCAATATCACTTCCAAAATGGAAAGTTCACAGGCTCCTGCAGGAATGGAAAACTGGTTTGTAATGGTTAATGCTCCTTCCAACACAGGACAAGACTGGCAGGTAGTAAAGGAAAAATTGCGTAACACTGTTATTGAAAAGCTCAGCAGGGTACTGGGTGAAGAAATTGGCGCCCACCTTGTTACAGAGCACACATTGGATCCTGTAATGATTGAAGAACAAACAGCTTCCTACATGGGCTCTTTATATGGCACCAGCTCCAACTCAAAATGGGCAGCCTTTTTGCGGCATCCTAACTTTACCGGTACGGTTAAAGGATTATATTTTTGCGGGGGCAGTGTGCACCCGGGCGGTGGTATACCATTGTGTTTAAAGAGTGCTAAAATTGTAAGTGAACTGATTGCTGCCAACAGTAAAAAGCTCAAACACTAACGGGCATGGCTAAGCTGAAGCAAATTTCAAAAACTCAAATCGCTACCTCAGTTGCCGTATTATTTCATATTGTTGGTTTGGTGGGTATCCTTATTTTTAAAAGCGAATTGATCATCCGTTCCACGCCTTTCACCCTGTTACTGTCCTTTGCCTTACTGGTATGGACACAAGAAGAAAAAAATGGTTTCTTTTGGTTATTTGCGATAGTTGTTATGGGAGTTGGGTTTACTGCCGAAGTAATTGGAGTAAACACCGGTTGGCTGTTTGGAGATTACCGTTATGGGGATGTGCTGGGTGTTAAATGGCTCCGGGTGCCATTGATGATTGGGATCAACTGGTTCATTATTATTTATTGCTGCGGCATCAGTATACATGCTTTGGTACAAATAATTACTAAGCCTGTTACCGGAATAACCGCCGTTCCCTCCACCAGGTTACAAGCCTTTTCAATAATAACAGATGGGGCCACAATGGCTGTTGTATTCGACTGGCTGATAGAGCCCGTAGCTGTGAGGCTGGATTTCTGGCAATGGCATACAGGCGTCATCCCGCTATACAACTATGTTTGCTGGTTTGTGATCAGCGTTCTCCTGCTGCTGCTGTTTCGTTTGTGCAGGTTCAGCAAGGAAAACAAATTCGCTGTAAATTTGTTACTTATTCAGTTCATTTTTTTTCTATTGTTAAGAACATTTTATCACACAAAATAATAATGCACCCGCTGTTATTCATATTACTCACTTTACTTACCTTCTTCATAATGGAAGGGATTACCTGGCTTACCCATCGCTATATAATGCATGGCTTTCTCTGGTACCTTCACCAGGACCATCACCAGAAGGGCCCGGGCTTTTTTGAAAAAAATGATGCCTTCTTCTTAATATTCGCCATACCAAGCTGGCTTTGCATCATGCTGGGTTTGCAAAACGAAGTATACTGGGTGGCATCCATTGGTTTTGGAATCGCCTTATACGGTCTGGCTTATTTTATTGTACATGAAGTTATCATTCACCAGCGCTTTAAATGGTTTACCCGCAGCAACAACGTTTACGTCCGCACTATTCGCTGGGCACACAAAATGCATCATAAGCATTTAGACAAACAGGAAGGGGAAAGCTTTGGTATGTTGCTGGTGGCAAAGAAATACCGGGATAAGGTGAGGGAGGATGCCATCCGGCAGGCTAAAAAATGAGTTGTAAAAATGCCGGGAATTTTTTCCCGGATCTCCACAGTTCCTGAAATTTTCGGTGAACGTAACCAATCAAAAATAGCACAGTAAATGCGGCTTCCCCAGCCTGATTTTTATACCTCTTTTAAGTGCGGTAAACCTATCATCTTTTATCGGTTATGCCCAATAAATTGTCTTTTAATTCCTATTTTTGGCAAAATGCAACTTCACCAAAAAGTAAATTAAAGCCTTAAGTTATAGATATGCCTGGTAAAATATTGTTTATAAAATGGGGAAGTTTTTCGCTAATCAATGACAGTATCTTCAAAATATTAAGTAGTGAGTTTCCTGAAATGGAAATTGAGGTGATAGATGTTAATGATATCTCCAGAAAGAAACTGCGGTTCTATCATTATTTGATCAACAGCTTGTACTTTCTTGTTGAATATGGAAGCGACTTTATTTACGGCTACAAAAAAAGAACCAGGGGCAGCCTGTTTTCGTGGTTTTTGGGTACTTCTTACATAGCGCTTCTCACGAATAAATACATTCAAAAAATGGTGAAAGGGAAGAAGTACCTGTTCACTTTTCAAACGCAGGCTGTATTTAATGGGAAAATAAAAGGGACGCCACATTTTATTTACACGGATCATACTACCAAAACTAATTTACTTTACCCCGACATCAATCCCAGGCAATATATACGATCGGATAGGTTTATAAAAAAGGTAGAACAGGCAATATACCAGGATGCTGATATGATCTTTACCTGCGGCAGCCTGATTTCCTATTCCTTAATAAACCAATACCATACGCCAAAGGAAAAGGTGCTTACCGTTTATGCAGGCAGCAATGTTGCCTATGGGCACATTGAAAACAACGACAAATATGCTTCTAAAAATATCTTATTTGTGGGCGTTGACTGGGTCAGGAAAGGCGGCCCCGTGCTGTTAAAAGTGTTTGAGAAAGTTTTGCAAAAGCACAAGGACGCTTCGTTAACGATTATTGGCTGCAGCCCCGAAAATATTATGCTGCCCAACTGTAAGGTATTGGGAAAAATACCCAAGGATAAATTAGCCCCATACTATAATAATGCTGCTGTTTTTTGCCTGCCCACCTTAAGGGAGCCATTTGGGATTGTATTTGTAGAGGCGATGCACTATAAGTTACCTGTTATTGCCAATAATATCGGATCCATACCCGACATGGTCATTAACGATTTCAATGGATATTTAATTGATAACAAGGTGGAAGATTATGCCAATCAAATATGCAAACTGTTTGATGATCCTGAGAAGTGTAAACAATTAGGTGAAAACGGGTATGCACATGCCCAATCAAAATTCAAATGGGAGTTGGTAGGGAAAACGATGAAATCGCAAATAATTAAATTTTTATAGGTTACCCCCTTACTGAAATATTTGGAAGCCGGTTTTCCTGCTTCTTTTTTATCCAGCTTTTTTGAATGCTTGCCAGGCTGCCAGGGTGCAGTATATACGGAAGCGGGTAAGACTATGAACCCTATGTTTTTTAGTAATAAGATGAGATTATTTCATTGTTGGATCAGCTGGCTGTTACAATCCATTGCACCCCACGCCAGGTAAAAAATCATTGTGCAATTAAATCTTTTCAGATAAAATCTGCTATATTGCGTATTACTAACAAATGAGGAAACTTGCCGCCATAGCATTATTAGCCATTTTTACCTTCAATATGATGGGCTACCAGTTGGTATATAATTATTTAGCCGGAAAGGCAGATGCCGACCTGGAAATGGCTTTGGATGCAAGAGATTACAACGATGGCGATTTAATTTCTATCAAGCAGCCTACCCATTTACCCTATTACAATAAAACACAAAGCTTTCAACGGATAGATGGCGAAGTGGAGATAAACGGTGTAAAATACAAATTTGTAAAGTGCCGCATCAATAACGATTCTTTAGAAATGCTCTGCATACCCAATGTGGCGAAAATGAAAATTGAGCAATCTAAAAACGACTATGCTAAATTTGCCCACGACTTCCAGCAGGACCCTAACAAAAAGAAATCTGATTCCGGCAATAAATCTTTACAAAAATCTTTAAGTGAGTTTGAAGAACTCCGGCAATTTACCTGCAACAATCTCATTTCACTGCAGTCAGCCTTTGTACTGCACAATACGCCTGTAGAAAACAGGCATTACTTCAATACGGCAGAGCAACCTCCGGACAATGCCAGGGCTTAATCTATTTTTTTAAAAAGGCTGTCCAATACATGGTACAGCCATCATCCATTTATTTTTTTAGTATGAAAATCTTATCTGCATCAGTAGCCTTGTTGCTATTGATATCCGGTTGCAACAATCAACCGGTGAAGTCCTCTTATTTTGGTGACAATGCGTTTACGTATTGCAAAACGGTTAAGGAATTGAACGAAGTGGTAAAACACGTGGGCTTTGCGCCAATTGTGGCAAGCCGCAATTATACCTATGCCAATATCGCTGCGTATGAATGTATCGTTGGCGGATATCCGAAAGAATTCCATTCGCTGGCCGGTCAGATCAACGGCCTGTCAACAATGCCAAGGCCGGACACTACTAAAAAAATTGATTATGAATTTGCCTCACTGCTTGCCTTTTGCAAAGTAGGCGAAGCTGTAACTTTTCCTGAAGGCAGTATGCAGGAATATGTAGACAGCCTAAAGAAGGCAGCAAAAGATGCAGGCATGCCATCAGCAATGTTTGACAATACCATCGCCTATGCTGATGCAGTAAGCAAAGCCATTTTAGACTGGAGTAAAAAAGATAATTATGCCCAAACGAGAAGTTCATCCCGATACATCGTTATAGATTCACCGGGCCGCTGGGTGCCTACCCCTCCTGCGTATTCCAGTGCATTGGAGCCTCACTGGAGAGAGATAAGAACCATCGCAATGGATAGCTGCACACAGTTTATGCCACCCCGGCCGATCCCATTCAATATTGCAGACAAAAGCAGTGCTTATTATCAACAGGTGATGGCAGTAAAAAATGCGGTGGATAGTTTAAGTGATGAACAAAAACACATTGCAGAATTCTGGGACGATCTGGGGGGTAAACTAAATGTATCCGGGCATGTAATGTTTATTACAAAAAAGTTTTCTCCTCCGGGCCATTGGATGAATATTGTAGGGATTGCATCTCAAAAGGCAAAAGCAAGCTTCAGGAAAACTGTTGCGGCCTATACACTCACTTCCATCTGCATGTTTGATGCATTCATTCAATGCTGGGATGAAAAATTCCGAAGTAACACGGTACGGCCAGAAACAGTGATCAATAAATACATCGACCCGGAATGGAGGCCTTACCTGCAAACACCACCATTTCCTGAATATACCTGCGGACACAGCACCGTAAGTGCAGCAGCTGCAGAGGCATTAACAAAAATATACGGCGACAACTTCCAATACACCGATACCAGCGAACTGGAATTCGGGATCGCTAATCGTTCGTTTACCTCATTCCGCCAGGCCGCATTAGAAAACAATATGGCCAGGTTTTACGGCGGTATCCATTTTCACCCAAGCTGCATGGTGAGTAATGAATACGGTAAAAAAGTAGGCAGATTTATCCTTGGAAAATTAAAACTTGAAAATTAAAATAATTGTTTAACCAACTAACTAAACTAAGTAAAATGAAAAAAGTATTATCAGTATTTATTATTAGTCTTTTTTTTCAATTTCATGCAAATAGCCAGGGCTGTGTGGCTGTAAAAGGAAATGGGTCAAGTTGTATGATGGTGCACCCGGATAGTGCCAATAAATCTGGCTGGCAATTTACAAGCAGTGCACGATATTTTAAATCGTTCAGGCACTTTTCCGGAACAGAAGAAAATAAGGCAAGGCTGTTAGATCATTCTGAAGTGATTAATCATACTACTGTAGTTGATTTGGCACTAACCCGTATAGTAAATGACCGCTGGTCTTTTATGATTGATGTACCCATTATTAACAATGGCCGCTCCTCCTTATACGAGCACGGATTGGTAAATGGCGCCTACATAAAAAAAGAAAGACATTCTACTCATTCTTTTGGCATAGGTGATATCAGGTTTGCCGCATATCGATGGCTGCTTGATCCGCTTAAAAATAAGAAAGGAAACCTGCAATTGGGTTTAGGGATCAAACTGGCTACAGGCGATTATGATTATAAAGATTACTGGTACAATGTGGGCCCTAACGGAACCAAAGAATTGCGTACGGTAGATCAATCTATTCAGTTGGGCGATGGCGGAACGGGCTTTACTGCAGAATTAAATACCTTCTATAATATCAAGAGTAATTTTGGCCTGTATGGTAATTTTTATTACCTCATTAATCCAAGGGAGCAAAACGGCACAAGAACTTACCGGGAAACATTGACTCCTGTACTGGCAAACGAAGCCATTATGAGTGTGCCCGACCAGTATATGTGCAGGGCAGGGTTCAATTATTCATTCAATCATATAAAAGGATTGTCGCTTGCTGCAGGGGCAAGGTTAGAAGGTATCCCTGTTAATGATCTTGTTGGCGGCAGTGGCGATTTTCGCCGCCCGGGTTATATTTGGTCTGTAGAACCATCCGTGAATTATTCCTTCAAAAATGTAAGCCTTTTTGCTTCCGTTCCTTTTGCAGTTGTTCGCAACCGGACACAAAGTGTAACCGATAAAGAAAATTCAATTATCAGGGGAACGTTTGTTCGTGGTGATGCCGCATTTGCAGATTACGCCATCAACATGGGGGTATCATTCAAATTTTAAAACCTAAAAAATCCTGGCAAGATTTTTAAAAATTACAATCATGCAACAGAAAATTCACTGTTTACTATTTATTTTATTTCTACTGGATGCTGGCTATACGGCAACTGCACAAACAGATATGGATGCCATTATGATGGGAAAAAGACAACTCTGTCTTGGCCCTGTGTATAGCAACAGCAGTTGGAAAAATTATTGGGAAGGGACGCTGAAAAGAAATAATGAAAACCTGGGTACCGTATCGGCGCAAAGTTATTCATTGATGGGTGCTTATGGCGTTACCAACAAACTGAATGTATTGTTCAGCGCCCCCTATGTTACAATCAAAGCCTCTGCAGGCACATTGCATAGTATGAAGGGTGTACAGGATCTGAGCCTGTTTGTAAAATGGCTGCCCATAGAAACACAATGCGGCCCCGGTATTTTTTCTTTGTATACCATTGGCGGAATATCTTTTCCGCTCACCAATTATGTTGCTGATTTTTTGCCTTTGTCAATCGGGTTACGCAGCAAAACAGCTTCAGCAAGAGTAATGGTTGATTATGACATCAATAACTGGTTTGCCACAGTCTCTGCTACTTATGTGTTAAGGGATAATATTAAAATAGACCGTACGGCTTATTATACTGATCACCTTATTCTCAGCAACGAAGTAGAAATGCCGGATGCTTCTAATTTTAATTTCCGTGCTGGTTACCGCAGCAGCAAAATAGTTGCAGAAGCTGTGTTAAATAATTGGACAACCCTGGGCGGTTTCGATATTACCCGTTCTAACATGCCTTTCCCGAGCAATAAAATGAACGCCACCATCATTGGGGCCAATTTTAAATATACGGTAACTCCAAAGCATAACTTTTTTTTAGTAGGCGGTGGCAATACTACCATTAGCGGGCGTAATGTTGGACAGTCCACAGCTTTTTATGGTGGCATTTTTTATGTACTTGACTTCAGCCCTGGAAAAAATTCATCTGCTAAACCCACCAAAAAATAATTACGCCATGAAAAAAATAATTGCATTCTCCATCATAGCTCTATCAGGCATCACTTTGTTTATAAGCTCCTGCAGCAAAGAAATTGTTGGCCGTACAGATGAAACGGCTGCATTGGCACCCGCAAATATTGACAGCAATGCAGGTGCATGGAAACCTGTATTACTTGCAGCACCAACTGATATTGTTGTAGCAGCACCCATTGCGACTAACACACCCGACTACATTGCGCAGGTAAATGAAATAAAATCTTTCCAGTCAACTATTTCGGCAGAAGAAAAACATATTGTAAAATACTGGAGTGCCGGTGCTGTATTGCGCTGGAATGAAATATTGAGAGAGCTGGTGGCAAAACACAACCTGCCGCCATATCAAAATGCAGATGGCACTTATCCATTTCCCAATGCCAACAACCCTTTGGCATACCCACAGTTTCCATTTGCAAACCCTCCGTATGCAGCAAGGGCTTATGCGTATGTTAGCGCTGCACAGTATGACGCATTGGTAACTGCATACTACTATAAAAAATTGTACCGCCGCAAAGCGCCTTACAATGTAGATTCAACTGTGAATGTGATGATACCCAAGTCTGATTTATATGCTTATCCTTCTGAAGATGCAACAGTAGCGGGTGTTGTGGGAGAAATGATGAAACTGCTTTTCCCCGGCGACCAGGATTTTATACAAATGAAAATAGAAGAACATAAAAGGGCAAGGATCATTGCCGGTGCAAATGTTCGCAGCGATATTGAAGCAGGTGAAGCACTGGGCAAAGCGGTGGCACAAAAATTTATTGCAAGAGGAAGAGGTGACAGGGCAGGCGCTGCAGCAGGCAACCAAACTATATGGACGCAGATTGAAACTGATTGCAAGGCAAGAGGCGAAATTCCCTGGATCAGCCAGGAAAGCCCAAAACGCCCGCCAATGCTACCACTGTTTGGAAAAGTAAAGACATTTTTATTTGATTCATTAACCACCGTATCATTATTACCCGGCCCGCCACCATTAACCGGCAGCCAGCAGTTTAAAGATGAAACAGAAGAGATTTATAATTTTGTAAAAAGCCCAACAAGGGAACAAACAAGGATTGTACATTTTTGGGCCGATGGGGTGGCAACATATACACCACCCGGCCACTGGAATGCGATTGCCGCAGATGATTTTATCGGAAAAAATTTCAGCGAAGTAAGGTGGGCAAGAAATATTGCATTGCTTAACATGAGTATGATGGATGCAGCAATAGTTTGCTGGGCAACAAAGTATAAATATTTTAATCCACGGCCCTCGCAGGTTGATCCGAGGATAAAAACAACAACGGGTTTGCCAAACTTCCCATCCTACATTTCCGGCCATTCCACGTTTAGTGCTGCCGCGGCTACCATACTCGGTCATATCATTCCGGAAAGAGCTACAGCTTATGATGCCATGGCACAGGAAGCATCAATGTCGAGGATGTATGGCGGTATTCATTACAAGAGTGATTGTTCGGTTGGCCTAACAACGGGGAAAAATGTAGGCAACTATGCCGTTCAGCGGGCTATGACAGATGGGGCAGAATAATTGGAATCGTTAAGTTTTATGCAGAAGGCGGGGTAATTCTTTACACCGCCCATTTTAAGAACCTGAATTATTCAACATACCTTTTTTATCGTTAAGTTTTAAGTTTGAAAGCGCTGTAATTCTTTACGGCGCTTATTTTTTGTTCTGTACTTTCCAGGAACTAAAATAATATCACTTGGTAAAGTCATTTCCATATTACCTGTTGCCTGATTTTTTGTAGATTTACTTTATGAAAAAATTATTGATTGCCTGCCTTGGGTTTATGCCTCTGTTGCTAACCGCACAGCTCAAAAAAATGCCCCCCACCCCCGATAAAATTTATGGCCAACTTTTTAGGGATGTTCAGATGCAAAAAATATTGCCTGATGGTAAAACCTTTGTGGATTGCACACCCAAAAGGAAAGTAGCTGATATCCTGTATGATTACGGTTTGCAAAAAGGCCCCAATATGGATTTGAAAAAATTTGTATTGGACAACTTCAATTTGCCGGTAATACCGCAGTTGAATTACATCACCAAAGAGGAGGATGCTTCCATGCATATCAGGAATCTTTGGGGTGTATTAAGAAGAGAGGCAGATGTATCCCCCAGATGGGAGGGAAAAGAAGGTGAAAAAAGTTCACTGCTGGCACTTCCTTATTCCTATATCGTTCCCGGCGGACGCTTCAGGGAAATTTATTATTGGGATAGTTATTTTACCATGCTTGGATTAAAAGAGAGCGGTGAAACGTTGATGATTGAAAACATGGTCAAAAATTTTGCTTACCTCATCTATAAATTCGGTCATATCCCCAATGGCAACAGAACCTATTATCTCAGCCGCAGCCAGCCGCCTTTTTTTTGTATGATGGTGGAATTGCTGGCCGGTATAAAAGGCAACAGCGTGTATAAAAAATATTTACCCGAAATGCAGCAGGAATATGCCTACTGGATGGAAGGCGACGGGCAAATGAAAGAAGCCTCATTCAAACGGATAGTAAAAATGCCCGATGGAACTATTCTTAACCGTAACTGGGATGAAAGTGCCACTCCACGGCAGGAAAGCTACAAGGAAGATTACGAAACTGCTGAAGCGGCAGCCCTGGAATTAGCCATGCGTATCAAAGTATCCGCTCCTGAAAAGTTAAAAGAAATACTGGAGGCCAGTAAAGCTGCCACCTGCACACACCTTAGGGCCGCAGCCTGCAGTGGCTGGGATTTCAGTACCCGCTGGTTTGCTGATCAGCAAAATATCAATACCATTCAAACCACCAACATCATTCCTGTTGATTTAAATTGCCTGATGTATTCGATGGAAACCATCATTGCAAGAGCGCTGCAACTCGATGGTAAAACAATACAATCAAAACGGTATACTCAAAAGGCCGCCAGCAGAAAAGCTGCCGTTAATAAATATTGCTGGAACGCACAGGCTGGTTTTTTTTATGATTATAATTTTACTTTAAACCAGCAAACTGAAGTGATCAGTGCTGCCGGGGTATTTCCTTTATTTGTAAAAATGGCCACACCGACACAGGCAACAGCAGTTGAAAAAATGGTAACCGTCTCTTTACTAAAAGACGGCGGTATTGTTACAACCAATAATAAAAGCGGCCAGCAATGGGACGCTCCCAACGGCTGGGCACCCTTACAATGGGCAACGGCTGCCGGATTGAAAAATTACGGCAAGGAGGATTTATCCAGAACGATCGCAAGCCGCTGGCTGGCATTGAATGATAAGGTATACAAAGCCACCGGCAAGATGATGGAAAAATACAATGTGGAAGACCTCACCCAATCGGCTGGCGGCGGCGAGTATCCATCACAGGATGGCTTTGGCTGGACGAATGGGGTATATCTAGCCTTCAAAAAATGGTTTACCATAAAACCGGAAATCATAAAATAGCCTACTCCTTTATGTTATACAAGCAAGTGTACTCCTGCTGATTTTATTTGAATGCGGTATCTATTCTGCTTGCAGCAGGCCGGGTTGCGTTTTGGAAGCCTGGCGGGCTGATGCCTTTTTTCTTTTATCCACCACAAACCTTTGCACTATATGTATTAACTTGTTTTAAGTAAATTTG
>JAYVUL010000428.1:0-6764 GCA_043787935.1 Chitinophagaceae bacterium
CTGGCATAATTTTACTGCGCTCAATCTTCCCGAGGATCATCCTGCCAGAGATATGCAGGATACATTTTACATCTCCCAAAATCCTGACTGGATGCTGCGTACACATACCAGCAATGTGCAGGTACGTGAAATGGAAAAAGGAAAGTTACCCATTCGGATCATTTGCCCTGGAAGGGTGTACCGTAATGAAACCATTAGCGCAAGAGCGCATTGTTTTTTTCACCAGGTAGAAGGTTTATACATTGCCGACAATGTGTCTTTCGCAGATTTAAAGCAAACCTTGTATTTTTTTGTACAGGAAATGTTTGGTAAAGATTTTAAAGTTCGTTTCCGCCCCAGCTATTTTCCATTTACAGAGCCTAGTGCCGAAATGGATATCAGTTGCCTGATTTGTGGTGGAACCGGCTGTAATGTTTGTAAACATACGGGTTGGGTAGAGATATTGGGCTGTGGAATGGTTCATCCCAACCTGCTCGAAAATTGTGGCATCGACGCTAACAAATACACCGGCTTTGCATTTGGAATGGGCATAGAAAGAATTACCATGCTGAAATACCAGATAAAAGACCTGCGGTTATTTAGTGAAAACGATGTGCGGTTTTTAAGACAGTTTACCCCGGCAGTATAAGCGCTTTTCATTTATTCACTTTCGCCTTTCCCGGTTGTACAATAAAAAGATCACACATCAGGCATTTAGGATATGATTCAATCAATTTGTGTTGCGGGTGCAGGAACAATGGGTAGTGGCATTGCCTTGGTAGCTGCAAAAAGTGGTTTTCAAACGCTGTTGTTTGATGTAAACGAAGCCGTGCTTGAAAAGGCTTCCACCGGTATTCAAAATAATATTCAAAACCTCATTGACAGGCAAAAAATGTCGGTAGAAGCAGGTGTTCTCCTTCTTCAAAATATTCAATTTACCAGTGATATTAATAAATGCATTGCTGATCTTTTTATAGAAGCCATCATTGAAAAGGCGGATTTGAAAATTGCGCTCTTTAATCAATTTGCAGCAACCAATCCGGCAACTGCCATTTTTGCAACCAATACTTCTTCCTTGTCTGTTTCCGAAATACAGGCCACTATCATTCACCCGGGTAGGGTAGCAGGCATGCATTTTTTTAACCCTGCACCGGTTATGAAACTGGTTGAAATAGTAAAAGGTAAACATACCAGTGAGTCAACCATACAAACCATTGATGCCCTCTGTATTGCAATGGGCAAAACACCGGTACGCTGTTTGGATGTGCCCGGTTTTATTGTTAACCGGGTAGCCCGTCCATACTACCTGGAAGCGATGAAAATAGTTTCCTTGGGGCTGGCTACCATTGAAGAGGTAGATGAATTGATGGAGGCCACGGGATTTAAAATGGGGCCATTCAAACTTATGGACCTGATTGGACTGGATATTAATTTAGCAGTATCAAAAAGCCTTTATGAAGCTTTTAATCAAGCCGAAAGATTTGCCACATCCCCATTGCAGGAAGAAAAGGTAATTAAAGGTGAGTTGGGTAGAAAAACGGGGAAGGGTTTTTATTCCTATACTAACTGAGCATTTGAAAGTTGTTTTTTATTATCCATTCAAAGCATATTGCTATTTGCAGCCAATGTCCAATTCAACATTCAATAATTATCAAATTTCACTACTCAGCGACAGGTCGGTACTGGTAAGTTTTGGAAATATTATTGACCCTGAAATAAATAAAAAGGTTTTATTATTACACAAAACTTTGTTGAAGTCAGGGTTTGTAGGTTTTGTAGAATCGGTACCCGCTTATGCATCCATTGCCGTTTTTTATGATATAAATCAAATTAAAGGACATACTACATGGAAGGCTTACAGCTTTGTAAAAAATTACCTTCAGCAAATACTACTTCAAAATGATCCTCTCCGGGATACCGGATCTGATTGTATCAAAATACCTGTTTGTTATGAGGAAGAATTTGGCCTGGATATAAAGCAGGTAGCTCATGATCGGCGGTTAACCATACCCGAAGTTATAGACCTCCACACGGCTATTGATTACAGGGTTTATATGATCGGTTTTATGCCAGGGTTTCCATATATGGGCCCTGTAGATAAAAAATTATTCAGCCCGAGAAAAGATCAGCCAAGGTTGCAGGTTCCTTCAGGGAGTATAGGGATTGCTGGCTCGCAAACAGGCATCTATCCAATTGATTCACCGGGGGGCTGGCAGATAATTGGAAGAACTCCTTTACAATTATTTGATGCAAACAGTTTGCCTCCTGGTTTATTATCCGCAGGCGATACCGTTCAATTTATATCCATTGATAAAAATGAATTTTATAAATACCGTGGCCATTAAAATCATCAAACCAGGAATTTTTACAACTATCCAGGATCTGGGTAGAAATGGTTATAGGTCTGCTGGTATAGGGCCGGGGGGTGCAATGGATTTTTTTGCAGCATCCGTAGCCAATGTGTTAGTGGGTAATGACGAAAAAAGTCCGCTTATTGAAATGCATTTTCCTGCTGTTGAAATTTTATTTCAGGAAGATGTCCTGGTAAGTGTAACCGGTGGAAATTTTAATGGATTTATAGAGGAGAAACCTGTCCTCTTATGGAAACCATTTATTGTTAAAAAGAATGAAAAGCTGTCATTTAAAAAATATATAGACGGCGCCAGGGCATATCTTGCAGTTAAAGGAGGAATTAGTGCAGACAAATGGTTAAATAGTTTTAGCACACATCCTAAAATAAAGGCGGGCGGGTATAAAGGAAGACCCTTGTTAAAAGATGACACCATTCAGTTAAACGCTTCCCATCCGTTGAATTCAATTGACAATTTTCCGGATTCAACTGATTTGATCAGCCCGGTTTATAATCCAATCAACCCGGTACGGTGTATTGCTGGTCCTGAATGGGAATGGTTGAATGAAGCATCTAAAGCAATATTTACCGGATCGCCATTTACAGTTACCCCACAATCCGACCGAATGGGTTTTCGTTTACAAGGGATGCATCTTGATTTGCAGGAGTCTATTCAATTAATTTCATCGCCGGTTGATATGGGAACCATTCAATTGTTGCCTAACGGGCAACTTATTCTTTTAATGGCAGATCACCAAACTACCGGGGGATATCCAAGAATTGCCAATGTGATCAGTTACCATTTGCCAAAACTTGCCCAATCACCCATTCATAATAAAATTCAATTTGAAATGATCTCTCCTGAAATTGCGGAGGATGCCTTATTTTCATTGCATCAAACAATAAGGTTCATTAAAGATAATTGCCAGAATTATTATGCTGCAAATCGACATCAATTGTGACGTAGGCGAGGGGATGGGTAATGAAGAACTGCTGATGCCTAATATCAGTTCTGCCAACATCGCCTGCGGTTTTCATGCAGGTGATGAAAACGAAATGCGCAGGGTGGTAGATCTTTGTTTGAAATACAATGTTGCCATTGGTGCACATCCGTCCTTCCCGGACAAAGAAAATTTTGGCAGAACAGCCATGTACTTGCCACCTGAAAGTATTCAGCAGCTTATAACAGCGCAATTAAATATCCTTCAAAAAATAACGTTGGAAGCAGGTGGAAAATTACATCATGTAAAACCTCATGGGGCCCTGTATAATATGGCCTCAAAGGATGTACTGTTGGCAAAGTCCATCGCAGCAGCTGTAAAGGAATTTGATGATTCATTAATTTATTATGGCTTGGCCGGATCGGTGATGATAGATGAAGCTGTGAGTTATGGACTACCAGTTGCACAGGAAGTATTTGCAGACAGAACCTATCAACAAGATGGCTCATTAACACCCAGAGACATGGCAGGTGCTTTGATAACCAACAAGACCTGGCGAATACTGTTTTTCCCAGGGCGGGATTATTTTTAACCACATTAATTGTTTTAGGCGGTATTGCGTTCAATATTGGCAATATTGCGGGGTGTGGTTTGGGTTTGCAGGTATTGTTTGGTTGGGAAGTAAAAACAGGGGCTGGGGTAAGTTGTGCAATTGCGATTATGATTTTTATATCAAAGGACGCAGGTAATGTATTGGACCGGTTTGCAAAACTACTTGGATTTGCCATGATCGCATTAACCGTTTACGTCGCATTTCAATCTCATCCCCCTGTTGGAGAAGCCATTCTGAAATCGTTTGTTCCTGATCGTATCAATGAAACGATTATATTGACAGTGGTAGGGGGAACAGTGGGCGGGTATATTAGTTTTGCTGGTGCCCATCGTTTACTGGATGCGGGAATTTCCGGCGAAGAGAACTTAAAAAAAGTATCTGCCAGTTCGGTTACGGCTATCCTAATCGCAACTGTAATGCGGATCGTATTGTTTTTGGCTGCTTTGGGAATTGATATGCAGGGTATCCGGCTGGATCCCCAAAACCCCGCAGCAACTGTTTTTAAGTCTGCAGCCGGAATGGCAGGATATAAATTATTTGGATTGGTATTATGGTGTGCCGCAATCACATCGGTAGTTGGTTCTGCATTTACATCTGTTTCTTTTTTAAAAACATTACATCCTTTTATCAGTAAATATTTCAGGAACTTTATGATCGGTTTTATATTATTTTCAGGGGTTATTTTTCTTTGGGTTGGCCAACCGGTGCAGGTGTTGATATTTGCCGGGGGATTGAATGGATTAATTCTTCCCGTTGCGTTATCGCTGATTTTAATTGCGGCCCGTAACAAAAATATTGTTAGAGATTATAATCATCCTTACTGGATGCAGTTAGCCGGTTGGGTAGTGGTGGTTGCAGTGGGTTATTTGGGAATAAAGGGAGTAATAAATTTATTTTAATTATCGATATACAAGCGCATCCGTTACATTTGGGATTGCATACAAAAATTTACTATGATTTTAGTTACAGGTGGTGCCGGATTATTGGGAAGTGAGTTAATTAAGCAACTACTTTCTCAGGGAAGAAAGGTGCGGGCTATATTTAATAATACACCCTTACCCGATTTTCACTCTCCCAATCTTCAACCATTTCAGTGCGATATTTTAGATGTAATTGGTTTAGAGGAAGCGATGGAAGGAGTTCAACAGGTTTATCATTGCGCAGCTATTGTATCCTATGATCCGAAGCGAAAGCGGGAACTTTTTAAAATCAATATTGAAGGTACCATCAATGTAGTAAATGCAGCGCTGAATACCGGTATTAAAAAACTGGTGCACGTTAGTTCCGTTGCGGCATTAGGGAGTACCAGGGATAACGCTTCGGTAAATGAAAGCATGAACTGGACAGAAGAATCCAGCAGCAGCAACTATGGGCAAAGCAAATATTTAAGTGAACTGGAAGTTTGGCGTGGTATTGGTGAAGGACTGGATGCGGTGATGGTAAACCCGGTAATTATTTTAGGAGAAGGTGATTGGAATGCAGGTAGCTCGCAGATTTTCAAGAGTATATACAATGAATTCCCCTGGTATACCGAAGGGGTGAATGGATTTGTGGATGTTAGAGATGTGGCAAGATCAATGATTGCTTTGATGGAAAGTGAGATCAGTAGTGAACGGTTTATCATTTGTGCTGAAAACAGGAGCTACCAGGATGTATTTAATTTAATTGCTGGTAATTTTGGTAAAAAACAACCGTCTAAAAAAGTATCTCCATTGATGGCAAAATTCGTCTGGCGGTTGGAAGCTTTGAAAGGCGTGGTTACTGGTAAAAAGCCCTTTATAACTAAAGAAACCGCTGCCACCGCAATGGCAAAAGTATATTATGAAAATGGTAAGCTGCTAAAATTCTTGCCGGATTTTTGTTACACTACCATAGAAGAAACCATTCGCCATACCTGTATAAGAATGCAACAAAAGCTTAACAACCAATAGCCTATTTTCGTTTTTTATTTTCCGTTTCCATTGGCATAAAAATTGAAAAAAAGTGGTTTTTCTTTTTAGTAATTGTTTATAATTGATTTTATACGGTTACTCTTTTCAAATCAGTCCATAAGATTCCGGTATTTGGCGCAAACAACCGGTATCAAAATGAGTGTAAATACTGGCTTAGACAAAATTCCGGCTTGCTTGCAGCAAATAGCAATATGATCACCGAAAAATCGTTTTTAGCCTGGCGCCAGGTAATTTTTAAAATCTGATACAACCTATTTTTATGAAAACAACCGGATCTCTTTTCATCCTTCTTTTATTTACTGTATTTTCTTTTGCGCAATCCGGCACTTATACTATTTCCGGAAAGGTAATGGATGGTGCTACCAAAGCACCTATGCAGGCTGCTTCTGTATTTGCACAAAATACAACCATGGGCACGGCAACGGGTATCAATGGAAATTTTTCAATCCAGTTACCCAATGGCGGCTATGACCTCATCATTACCTTTACCGGTTACGAAACGGTTAGCCGGCGTATTACCACAGCAGATGCAGACAATAAGGATATGGTGATTGAAATAAAGCAAAAAGAAAATGCGATGGAAGATGTAGTGATAAAAGCATCCAATGAAGTAAAGGACGGATGGGAAAAGTATGGTGATTTTTTTCTGGAAAATTTTATTGGAAAAACCGTCAACAGTAAAAGTTGTACCATTACCAATAAAGAAGTTTTAAAGTTTTATTATTATAAAAAAAGGAACCGGTTAAAAGTATTGGCATCGGCTCCTGTTGAAATGGAAAATACAGCATTGGGGTATAAATTAATATATACACTTGATTCTTTTACCCATGAATACGCTACACAGGCAAGTACATACACAGGTTATCCTTTATTTGAAGAAATGAAACCGGCAGATACAATGCAACAAGTAAGCTGGCAGGAAAATCGCT
>JAYVUL010000429.1:0-7708 GCA_043787935.1 Chitinophagaceae bacterium
CGAAAAACCAGCTTTGCCTGCCGGCGCACAACCGCATTGGGAACTGATAAAAAAATATGCCCTTGTAGATTTTGAAACCGGGGCAAAAATCACCGGCAGCGGCTTCCCTTTATACAAAGGTAAAGGCGCTAAACTGCAACGGGCGCTCATTCAATATTTTTTAGACTACAATACCGCTGCGGGATACACCGAATATTTACCCCCATTATTGGTTAACGAAGCCACTGCTTACGGTACCGGACAGCTGCCTGATAAAGAAGGGCAGATGTACCATGCCACCGCTGATAATTTTTATTTGATACCTACGGCAGAAGTGCCCGTAACAAATATTTACCGGGATGAAATTGTGAAAGAAAGCGACCTGCCGATCATGATGACCGCATATACGCCATGTTTCAGAAGGGAGGCCGGCAGTTTTGGCAGCGATGTACGTGGACTGAACAGGGTACATCAGTTTGATAAAGTGGAAATCATACAATTGGTATACCCGGAAAACAGTTATGAAGTACTGGAGCAGATGGTGCAGCATGTAGAAACACTGTTACAAAACCTGCAGCTGCCTTACCGTATTTTGCGGCTATGCGGAGGCGATATGAGCTTCACCAGTGCCCTTACCTACGACTTTGAAGTATACAGTGCAGCTCAACAAAAATGGCTGGAAGTAAGTTCTGTCAGCAATTTTGAAAGCTTCCAGAGCAACCGCCTGAAGGCCCGCTTTAAAGACAGTAACGGCAAAACGCAATTGGTGCATACACTCAATGGTTCTTCTTTGGCATTGCCCAGAATTGTTGCCGCCTTGTTAGAGAATAACCAAACAACAGAAGGGATTGTGTTGCCTGAAATATTGCATGGCTATTTTGGGAGTGGCGTTATCAGTTAACCGGAGTGATTAAAGGCGGATAAGTTTGAAGGCAATTGCGGTTACAACGCTGCGTTGAAATACTGTTTGCTGGTGGCACTTTATATCTTGTTTAAAATAACAACCATTATACCGGGCAAGAATAAATACCAATTCCTAAAAAATGTACCTTAGTCCTATGAATTGGCAGGTATATTTCTTCATTACCAGGGCAATAGGCAGCCGTTACTTTATATTGGCGTTTGCGGCTACAATGATATTTTATATTGCCTTCAGAAAAAAATGGCATTTCAAAAAAATACAGCCATCCTTTCCCATGCCTAAGGATTACCTCAGGGAAATGGCTTACTCTGTAAGCACCATTTTTATTTTTGGGCTTGTTGGATACAGTGTACTTTTTTACCCCCCTGTCGTAAGTCATACTTTCCGTTATTTCAAAATTCCTGCGTATGGATGGATATGGTATTTTGCAGCTTATGTGCTGATGCTTATTATTCATGACACCTATTTTTATTGGACACACCGCCTCATGCATCACCCGGTATTGTTTAAAATTTTTCACCTTGTCCATCATAAAAGCACCAATCCTTCCCCCTGGGCTGCTTATGCTTTTCATCCGCTGGAAGCTATAGTGGAGGCAGGTATTTTGCCCTTATTTGTTTTTACTTTACCACTGCACATCACGCATATTTTCATTTTCTTTTTCATAATGATTGTATATAATGTGTACCGGCATTTGGGGTATGAACTTTATCCAAAGGGATTTAGCAAAAGCAGGGTGGGGAAATGGATCAACACTTCCGTAAACCACAACCAGCACCACCAGTATTTTAAAGGCAATTATGGCCTGTACTTCACGTGGTGGGACAGGTGGATGGGCACCATCCGCAATGATTATGACAAACACTTTGAGGAAGTAAAAAGCAGGAAACCGGAAAGCGCTGAAATTGGAAGCCGCGTGATTTATTGAACTGCTGCCTTACTCCGCATAATAATAGTTATCTTACCATTCATCAATGGCTAAAAATTCTTTTTCATTTTCTGCTCAATTATGGAAACGCCTGAAAAAAAACAAAGGCGCCATGTTTGGACTGTCGGTGATTGTACTGGCATTTTGGGCTGCTATCTTTGGCTACCTGATTGCGCAGGACAACTCACCCAATGCAGATCTGCAAACAGTAGAAATACAGGCAAAAAAACCCGGCTATACGCAGCAGTTTTTAAAAATAATGGAACGGAAAAATTGGGGCGGTTTTTGGATAGACCATTTAATCAGCGGCAAAAAAAATCATTTCCAACTCATCCCCATCAATGGCTACAGCATACATCAGGATAGCCTGTTTATCCATAAATATATTGACCAGGATACTTCATTGATTCAATATTATTCTGTAAACCAGCTCACACAAAACCAGCCGCAATTATTATTGTCGCAAAACCTCATCACTAAAACATACTGGCTGGGTACAGATAAATTTGGCAGGGATATTTTAAGCCGGCTAATCATCGGTACCAGGGTGAGCCTTGGGGTGGGGTTGATTGCAGTGATTATTTCATTAACACTTGGAATAATACTGGGAGCATTGGCCGGTTATTACCGGGGCCGCACCGACACTGTCATTATGTGGCTGGTAAATGTAACCTGGAGTATCCCCACCCTGTTGCTGGTGTTTGCCATTACGATGGCATTGGGAAAAGGATTCTGGCAAATATTCATAGCTGTTGGGCTAACCATGTGGGTGAGTGTGGCAAGGTTGATAAGGGGACAGGTTTTGGCGCTGAAAGAACTGGAATATGTGCAGGCTGCCAAAGCATTAGGACTGAGTGATACCAGGATTATTATTCGCCATATTGTTCCTAATATATTAGGGCCTGTTATGGTAATCGCTGCAAGCAATTTTGCTGCTGCCATCATTGTAGAGGCAGGCCTCAGTTTTTTAGGTATCGGGGTTCAGCCTCCCCAACCAAGCTGGGGGCTGATGATAAAAGAAAATTATAATTTCATCATCACACATAATCCTGTGCTCGCAATAGTTCCGGGCTTTGCCATCATGCTGCTTGTACTGGCTTTTAATTTATTGGGCAATGGATTGAGGGATGCAGTGGATGTAAGATAACCCTTATCCCTGTCCGCACTGGCACAGGATGGGGATTTACTCTGCTGGCGCCACCTGCACATTTCTGTTAAACCCTTCTTCCAATGAAATAAAAGTTTCGGTGCGTTCAATACCTTTTATTTTTTGAAGTTCATCATGCAGTACATAGCGGAGCTGGCTGATATCTTTGCAAACGATTTCAAGAAACATACTGTAATTGCCCGTGATATAATTGAGGCGTACAATTTCAGGGATATTCATCAATTCTTTTGCTACTGCATCGTACAAGGAACTTTTTTCTAAATAAATACCTACAAAGGCGGTAATATCATATCCCAATTGTTTCAGGTCTACATTCAGCCGGGTACCTTTCACAATATTAAATTCCTGAAGTTTTTTTATCCGCACATGTATTGTACCACCACTTACAAATAATTTTTTCCCCAGCTCGGCGTAAGATATTTCAGCCGTTTCCATCATTTCATGGATTATTTGCAGGTCCAATTTGTCAAGATTTAATTTAGTAGCCATATCTGTGAATTTTTTAAGCTTTTTTCAAATATAAACACAATCTGTTGAGAAATTTCCATTTTTAGTAAAAATAATTACCGCACTCTTTAATAATTACGGCTGTGTAAAATGAAGAAAAAATGATGGCAACCTCCTTAGCACAAGCAGCTACCGGCAAAAGATCCGAAAATTTTTCTTTTCAATTGAAGACAGATATAATCAAAATGCGGAATGATTTAAAATGATGCATAAAACTAAAAGGTATTTTTGATTTATTTCAATTATTTATTAATTTAATTGAATAATTTCCATAATTAAAAAAATATTGGTAAAATATATTCAATGTAATGGCATTTTACTGTATGTTTGCATTATAAAGCTTGCCTACTGGCAGGCAGGTTCTTAAAAATTGTGGGGTGATGAAATTTTTGGCAGACATGCCCTCTTGTCTCGAGGGTGAGGATAACAGGATAAACGCAGCATAGAGCCGTATTTGCAGCAATGTAAACACGACCGGGGTCGACCACCGAACTTTGTGCTACAGCTAACTGCCTCGTGGAGGTTCGATCCCTCCCCCTACAGCAACTTTAAAAAGCCTTCGTTCAAAAACGAGGGCTTTTTTGATTTCACATGATTTCTTCGTGTGAAACAAAATATATTTGCCTCATGGGCCAAAAAAAATTACTCCGCTTTGCCGCCATTAAGCAATTTGCTAACGTACTGGAGTACCCGGAAAATATGCCTGGCCAGTGGGCCACACATTTTAATAATTCTCAACCTATTGTGCTGGAACTGGCCTGTGGAAGGGGAGAGTATACCGTTGGCCTGGCAAAGCTATTTCCCGAAAAAAATTTTATAGGGGTGGATGTTAAAGGCAACAGGATCTACCTTGGCGCAAAAAAATGCCTGGACGAAAATATTACCAATGCCGCTTTTTTGCGTACCCAGATAGCCATGTTGCCATCGTACTTTTCAAAAAATGAAATAGCGGAAATTTGGCTCACTTTTCCTGATCCGCATTTAAGGACCTCAAGGGCAAAAAAGCGGCTTACCCATCCGGTATTTTTACGCTTGTACCTTCAGGTATTGGCAGCCGGCGGTTGTGTTCACCTAAAAACAGATTCGCCCCACCTGTACCGGTTTACGAAACAGGTAATTGAATTGTACCATCTCGCCCCTGTTGAAGATCATAACAATGTTTATGTTCAGGGCAACAGTGAAGTTTTAAAAATAAAAACGCATTACGAGGCATTAGACATTGCACAAAGCAATACGGTTTTTTATCTTAAGTTTATGTTGCCGGATGAAATACCAGATAAAGATGGTGAACTGCAACAATTATTGAAAGCAACTGAAAACGTGGAAACAGTATGAGTAAACTGATTGAAGGAGAAGATTTTTATTACAACGAACTGGGCTTTGTGGTACTTACGGAAAAATACCATCTGGAAAAAGGCTCCTGCTGTGGTAATGGTTGCAGGCATTGTCCTTATGACTATATTAATGTTCCGGGGGCCAAGCGAAGTGAATCAAGCCTTCCCAACTCCTGCAACGATCAGCATTAAATGCAGGCTAACTGAAATATCTTTTCTTTAATGAAAGAGAAAAAAATAAAAGACATACCTGCACCAAAAGAATATTCTTTTTTCCAGGATGTCTATGATGTCGTGAGGCAGATACCCAAAGGGAGGGTAACTTCTTACGGAGCTATTGCCGCTTACCTGGGCACCAAACTATCCGCCCGAATGGTGGGATGGGCAATGAATGCAGCACATATAGCCCAACCAAAAGTACCTGCACACCGGGTGGTAAACAGGAATGGGATGCTTACAGGCAGGCATCATTTTGACACACCAACCCTGATGGAAGAATTATTAAAAAAAGAAAAGATTGAAGTAAGAAATGAACAGGTAGTTGGTTTTGAAAAGTTATTCTGGAACCCGGCAGATGAGCTTACCTTGTAACAGATAACCAGGCCTGCTCACTTTTTTGCTGACACTTTTACCAATCGTTTTTTTATGGATAAACAAATATTAATGGGTACCATCACTTTTATCCATCATGATAAAAATTATGCTACCATTGAATACATTTATAACGGAAAGAAAAAATCCATCAATGGAAAGGTAGATGAGCAGGAACAACTAAAATTGAAGGAAAAGAAACTAATAAAAAAAACACATGCCTTTCATATTGGTGATGAAGTGAGTTTTATAATTGTTCCTTCTGCAAAAGGCGATAAAATGGTTGCGGACTGTATCGAGTTTCGCTTCAATAATGCGTATACCAATCTTATCAATAAGGCTGCTACAGAGAACCGGTTTGTCGGTTATTTAAAAAAAGTTGGGGAAGGGTATTTTGTAAAAGAAACCGGCAGCTATATTTTGTTTCCTTTGATCATATCACCCTGGGAAACATTGCCCCATGAGAGCAGATTGAATGAACCGGTATTTTTTAAGCTGGATAATATTGATAAACCAAATAATATCACTGCTTCATTTTACAAAAGTGAATTTATCCCCGAATACCAGGCAGCGCTAAGGCATTTTTATAATAAAACACCCTTAACTGCAGTTGTTCATAAGGTAACACCTTTCGGTATTTTTGTGCATCTTATCAGCGATAAAATCCAGGTAAAAATTCCTTTGGCGAAAAATAAAAATGAATCAGAAAATCCCACGGTGGAAATTGGGAATAGCATTAAAGTGCTCATCACTTATATCAGCCCCTTAAAAATTGTGGTTGAAAAAGCAGGATAATCTATCCAGCTTACAAATGATCCTTGTCCTCTTCCGTCAATTGAAGCAATACCATCATTTTGGTTGTGTTGGGAGCGGTAACAGCAAACAGCAAAATAAAAACTACCGACAAAGCAAGAAAGGCATAATTGCCCACCAGCATAAAACAAATAATTGAAAATAAAACAGGGCCTTCCAGCAAGGCCCATTGAGTGATCGCTGCAGAGCGGTAGGTTGCTACCTTAGCCTTAAGAGTGGGTGAACCTTGTTTTAATTGCTGCATTTTCTTTTTAAATAAAGAAGCACCAATAAAAAAGCCGCCAAAAGAAAATCCTATGGCTATTACCTGCAGCAACTGGTCGTGCCCGGATAAGCTGGCAACAAAATTGCCGCTGTAATTAAGGTAAAAAGCAATGGCAGCAAATAATAGCTGTCCTGAAAGCATTGCCCTGTGCAGTATTTGCAGGGCTTTTAATTGTCCGGGTTGGGGATTTTCATTTTGCATGGCTTACTTATAATAAGGGCTGATCATCAGGTACACGATCACTCCCGTAATCGCTACGTAAAACCACACCGGCCAGATAATCCTGACCAACTGCTTATGCTTCTCATATTCGCCAATAAGCGCCCTGTAGGCGGCAAATAAAATCAACGGCAAAGCCAGCCCGGCAAGGGGGATGTGTGTAATTAATATCAGTAAGTATACCGTACGGCCATTACCTGCTGCAGCCTTTTCTGCAATACTCAGGCCATTTATGCCATCTGTTTCACCATAAAGTGTTTCGCCAGCCAGCAGGTGGTGGCAAATGTACGACACTAAAAAAAGCACAGACAGCATCATCGCTGTCAGCATTATTTTTTTGTGCAGTTCATACTTTTTTTGCCGGGCAAAATACAAACCGGCTACCAGTAATATGGCTACCGCAGCATTGATAACGGCATTAGCTTTTGCAAAAAGATGTACATCAAAAGAGAGATCTATTTTTCCTGCAAGGTTGTATTTTCCCAATACAGAAACTACGCCAAAAACGATAACAGAAAAAACCCCAATGAGCCATTTTGCCCTGGCATCATTTTTTTGGAAGGAAGGAGTAAGCATTTTTTATTCAATTGATAATGGTATTCCCGAAGGGGTATAAATGTATTACTCATAACAATTTAACAAGGCAACAGTTCGGCAATGCCTCAACTTGCACCAAACAATTCATTCAAAAATTCTTTGAAACTTTTTTTCTTTTTTTTCTCTAACATCAACAGGGGGATATCCCTTACCAATAACAGTTGTTTTGTGGTATCAAAGCCATTGAACCACCCCCTAACTACCCTGTCCCTGTCGAGTAAAAAAAAGTTTTCCGTATGAATAAATGCAGTATCCACTTCTGCATCTGCCACACTTGCTTTCAGTTCATTCAGTGCAAAATCATAAATTTCCTTTTTATTCCCGGTTACAAACCACCAGCTGTCATGGTTAGATGTAAAGCGGTTGGCAAATTTTCTAAGTTGCG
>JAYVUL010000430.1:0-5741 GCA_043787935.1 Chitinophagaceae bacterium
AAGAAATAAATTTAAGGTGAACCTTCACATTACCCACAGCAACAGGCAAAACTGGAAAACAACATGAAAGCAATGATCTTCTCCGCCGGCCTCGGTACCCGTTTCAAACCCTGGACAGACAGCCATCCTAAAGCATTGGCCATTGTGAATGGTAAGTCTTTACTCCAACGCAACATTGAATACCTCCAGCACTACGGCATCAAAGAAGTAATAATAAATGTCCATCATTTTGCTGACCAGGTAATCAATGCAGTAAAAGAAAATAAGGGCTGGGGTAGCAATATAAAGATCAGTGATGAAACAGAGGAAGTACTGGAAACCGGTGGCGGATTGTTAAAAGCAAGGCCATTACTGGAAGGCAACCAACCTTTCATCACCCTCAACGCAGATTTTTTAACCAATCTCAACCTTAATCATCTGACCGAATTTCATCATCAAAAAAAAGGATTGATTTCTTTTGGTATAACTACCAGGAAATCATCCCGGAACTTTTTGTTTGATACTGATAACAGGCTTTGCGGCTGGGTGAATAATGCCACCGGTGAAAAAAGAATTGCCATTGACAAGCCAAACCTGAAGCCAATGGCCTACAGTTGTGTGGTGGTTTTTGAACCAAGCATTTTTGACCTGGTACCACAACGGGGAAAATTTTCTTTAGTGGATACTTATCTCAGCCTGGCAGCTGAATACCCCATTTATGGCTATGACCATACCGGCGATAAGCTTGTAGATGTAGGCAAACCGGAGAGTGTTGCAGTGGCAGAAAGTTTGTTTGAATAACTACTATACAACATCCGGAATACGAAAAAAGGCCTGGTCCTTGTTACACTGCGCCCTTTACCCTTAATGAAAATTCATGCCCGTGCAGATGGAATAACCAATCAATATTTCAACTAAAAATAACAGCACTCCTGCCAGCAAAAGATGCTTTCCTTTCTTTCGTTTTATTTCATCCGGCCTGAATAAAAATACGATACCTGCAATAGCCAGTACAACCGGTGACAGCACTAACAGAAGTAATAAACCTAAAAATCCCATATATTGATTTTTAAACAGTTACTGGTGATCTTTCTTTTTGCAGTTCTTTTAAATATGCTTCCTTCTCATCCCGGTAAAATAAATTCATGGTTTCAAAAGGAATGATCCGGCCATCTTTGTGTACAATGTGCACGCAACTTTTTTTAATGGCCCTTACATCAAAGTCATACGCATCAATGAACCGCATGATAATGATACGGAATAAATTTTCATAACCCAAACCCGGGGCTTCGATTTGTGGAAGACAGCATAGCAGTTGTTTCATATTTTCTTCCACCCGGTCCACAGAAATACCGGTACTGAAAATATCAATCATTTTTGCTTTCAGCACGTCGTCCTGCTCATAGATAATGGTGTTGCGGCTGTTGTCTAATAATTGTGCAGGGTCAATATACCTTGTCAGCGGAAAAACCTGCCCGGCTAACTTCAGTGCATAGCCCATTGCCAGCGCATCAGGGTTGCAGGGTACCGGTATCAGATCATTGGGTTGAAAAATACTGGTTTGATTCAGTATCCTTTGCCGTACATCGGTTAAAGTGATCCGGTCGGTGGCAGGGTCAAAGTTCTCCGTCCTTCCTGCTACCTGTGTGGGTTGAAAAGTTACTCCCCTTACACATTTTTGCTGCAAAGCAAACTCAATGATCTTACCTATCTCATCATCATTCACTCCCTGTTGCAGTGTCACCACCAGGGTGGTAGATAGGTTGAGCGCATTCAAATGTTCCAGTGCTTTCCTTCTTGTTTCTGTGAGGTCCTTTCCCCTCAACAGTTCCAATGCATTGGGCTTAAAAGAATCAAATTGCAAATAGATCTCAAAGTCTGGTGCATAGGAAGCCAACTGTTTTGTAAATTCAAAATCTTTGGCGATCCTGATGCCATTTGTATTCAGCATCAAATGCTTGATTGGTTTCTTTTTAGCAATGTCCAGGATGGCAAAGAAATCAGGATGTATGGTGGGTTCACCGCCACTGATTTGTACAACATCCGGATTGCCTTCATTCGCTACAATTATATCCAGCATTTTTTCCACTTCTTCCACTGTCCTGTGCCGCCCATAATGCGGACTGCTCATGGCATAGCAGGTGGGGCATTGCAGGTTGCAGCGGTCAGTAATTTCAATCACTGTCAGGCAACTGTGCTGTTCATGATCCTGGCAAAGCCCGCAATCATAAGGGCAGCCATAATGTGTACTGGTGTTAAACTTCAGTGGCACTTCGGAAGGCTTGTTGTAGTTGCGGATATTTTTATAATACACCACATCATTTGCAATCAGCACTTTTTCAAACCCATGACAGGGACAGTTTTTCAGCATGAAAACATTGTCATTTTCAAAAACGATTTTTGCATCCACACGGCGCAGGCAGGTGCTGCAGATGCTCAAAGTGAAATCGTAGTAAGTGTAAGGACGTTCGGGCATGAGAGTTTAAGGTTATTCTTCAAAAGCAGCTTTTAGTAAACCCGATTGGCGCACAATGGAATTAAAAGTTCCAACAGGGATTTCTTTTCGTCCGGAAGGAACAATAACTGTTAAAACAGGACTGCCTTCTTTCCTGTACTTGATATGGCTTCCTTTCTGCGAAACAAAGTGAAACCCGTTACGATGAAGCACTGCCAGGATATGATTGGATGAATAAAGCTTAGGCATGGCCAAAATTCGTTGAAACTATTTCCGGCTGTTCAACTTCATTAATGCTTTTATCATCTGCATCTTCAAGATAGAGTTCAACGGCCTCCTGCAGATTTTTTAAAGCATCATCCCTGGTGTCCCCAAAACTGCTTACATCCACATTCAGGCACTGGGCAACATAATGAGCGCCTTCTTTCCATATTATATGTTTTAGTGTGATGTTTTGCATAAAAATATTTACTCAAATATAAATTTTTTATTCCGAAACCAAAGAGCAGTATAATAGAGCAATCCACCTGCCGCTGTAATTTGTATCGTTGAGATCCCAATCCCAAAACTATAATGTGGTTTTATAAAATCAAGTACAAATCGGAACAGCAAATATGCAATCATAAACAGCTTGAATTTTCCTCCCCTTGCCAACTGGTAGTGTTTTTCAATCTGCTGCAAAGCCACCCACAGCAACATCAAAAAAGCAATTTCATATAAAGTTACCGGATGCCTCAGCTGCCCATCGCCGAGATTTATGCCGGAAAAAAAATTGGTTGCAGTGCCATAGGTTTCTTCATACACACCCATGCTGTAACAGCCAAGGCGGCCGATGATAAGCGCCAGTATCATCGGGTAAGTAAGCAAATCGCCGCTGCTTTGCTTTTCGCCGATTATTTTTTTCATCAGCTCCACTCCCCACACACCAAAGAGAAAACCGCCCAGCACTGTTTTGTTCTGGTAAAAATAGATCAGTTTATTTTCAGCACGGAAAAGCGCCGGTGGGTTCTCAAGCCCTCCAACCAGCCTTGACCCGATGATGGCGCCAAAGATGGCACCGATAAAAATCAACATCCGGTGGTTGTTGCTGATTGGGTCGCCCTGTTTTTTTCTTAACAACAGATAATAGCGAAAACCGATGAACATGCCCAATGGTTCGGCAATACTGTGCCACAAGATTTTTGTGTGACCGATGCTGAAATGAAAGGGAAAGTCCATTGATTTTTTTTGGAAAGATAAAATAAATAACAAGCATCGAATGTTTCTTTAATGGCAACGGATGCCCATAAATGATTTCAGGTGGCTGTAAAAAATTATTAACTTACATCAAAATAACCGGCACTACCCTCTCTTATTTTTATATCCTGCGAAACAAGTTTTCACTCAGTTATTAAAAAAAGCAAGATGAAAAATTTTATCCTTTTTTTTGCCATGCTGATGATGGTGCATGCAACGGTTTTGGCACAAAATAATGTTGGCATTGGCACTGCCACACCAGCAGCATCAGCACAATTGGATGTTTCGGCCACGAACAAAGGTGTACTGATACCAAGAATGACCAACGCAGAAATGCTCTCCATTGCATCACCTGCCAATGGTTTATTGGTTTATAACACCGACTCTGCAGCTTTTGCGTACCGCAATGCAACCGCATGGGTGTTTTTAAAAGGCAATGCTACTGCCAGCAACGACTGGAATACAAAAGGCAATGCAGGCACCGATACCAGTAAAAATTTTATAGGTACTACAGATAATGTTGATTTGGTTTTTAAAAGAAACAACCAGCGTGCAGGGTTAATAAACCAGAGCAATGGTAATACGAGTTGGGGGGCAAATGCATTGAACCCGGCTTCAACCAGTATTTTTAATACTGCTATCGGGAGTAATGCGCTGAGCTTAAATGAAGGAAGTGGAAATACCGCAAATGGTGCGTGAGCGCTTAAAAGTAACGTAGATGGAATAAAAAATACTGCCATTGGTGCGTATGCGCTTCAAAGTAACGTAAATGGAACAGATAATACTGCGATTGGAAATGCTGCGATGATAGGTAATACGGCTGGAAGTAACAATACTGCCAATGGATCCCAGGCCCTTAGATATAATGATGGCTTAAACAATACCGGAATGGGATGGGCTTCACTTTATGCAAATTCCACAGGCAACAACAACTCAGCTATTGGCGCAAGCTCATTGCCTAACAATAGTCTTGGTTCTAATAACACAGCAATGGGTTATAATACAGGTTCAGGAATCATCAACGGTAGCGGAAATGTGTTTATTGGCAGCAATGCCGGAGGAGCTGAACAAGGCTCTAATAAACTTTATATATCCAATAGCGCTACCGATAACAATAGTACACTCATCTATGGAGAGTTTGATAATAAACTACTCCGCTCCAACAGCCGCATGGAAATCAATTCTGATAATGTTTTGAATGATGGACTAAGAGTGATAAAAAATTATGCTGCTGCAACAAATAAAAATCTGGTTGCTGTATATGGAGAAAATACAGTGGATGATAACTGGGGCATTGGTGTGATGGGTAAAGGCGGAAGACTGGGTGTGCAGGGAATAAGCCAGGGTACCGGAAATTCCGTTGCTTATGCAGGGGTAAAAGGTACAGCAGATGGAATTAATGCATCCGTTAATTTGGGTGTATGGGGGTTTGCCTCAGGCTCTGCATTTGCCAACAGGGCAGTTGCAGGAGAAGCAACCGGCAGCAGCGGAGAAAAATATGGTGTTTATGGCAGCGCAACAGGCGACGGCGCTAACTATGGAGTATACGGTTTTGCAACGGGCGGCACTACCAATTATGCCGGATATTTTTTAGGGAATGTTTTTGCAAACGGTAAACTAACGGTTTCAACAACTGCAGGCGCCACCGGACTTGACCTTGCCGGTAGCGATGCTTATGCAGAAATGAGGGTGATAAGAAATACATTAAACAACATAGATAAAGACATGTATTTCGGATTCGGAGGCCCGGCCGGCAGCAGCCTGCATTTATTTTCTGACGGACTGGAAACGGTTACTATTAAAAATAATACAGTCGGTGTTGGTAAATCGCCCCAGCTTTCAAATAACTATGGAAAGCTTCAGGTAAAACAGTCAGAAAGCCTGAATGCTATTACCATGGAGGCAGCAGGCAATACCAATCATTGGGACTTTTATATACCAACAGTTACAAATGCTGATTTACTCATTTATTATCATTGTTGTCCGAGATAAATAAAAGGGGTTAGGCTTTCGCCGCCCCTTTTATCATAGTTTTAAGTTACCACACCAAAAACTATGAATCAAAGTAACA
>JAYVUL010000431.1:0-2747 GCA_043787935.1 Chitinophagaceae bacterium
TCCAATATTTTTTTATCGCCATACGCCAGGTACATATTCCAGGGAATGATAGTTGCCACATCTGCCCAGCCCGCTGACCCTCCGGCACCGGCACCCAATACATTCGGAATTACATGGGGCACTTTTCCATCAGCTTCCTGGTCTGCTGCTACATCTTTCATCCATTTCGAAAAGAAACTATTTACACCAAAATTAAAACTTGCCGTTCTTGAAAAAGCCTGTGCATCACCTGTCCAGCCAAGGCGTTCATCCCTTTGCGGACAATCGGTTGGTACATCTAAAAAATTACCTCTTTGCCCCCACTGGATATTGTGTTGCAATTGATTGATCAGTGCATTGGAAGAGGTAAACGTTCCGGTAGGCTTCATATCAGAATACAGCGTGACGGCAGTAAAATTTTCCGGTTTCAATTCACCGGGATAGCTATCTATTTTAATGTAGCGAAAACCATAAAAAGTAAAATGTGGTTCAAAGGTTTCCTGGGTGCCTCCTTTTAAAGTATAGGTAGCTGTTGCTTTAGCGGCTCGCAAATTTTCGGTATAAAAATTACCTGCTTTATCCAATACCTCTGCATGTTTTATAACGATTTTATCACCGGCATTGCCATTGGCTTTAACCACTACCCAACCTACCAGGTTTTGTCCAAAGTCAAGCACTTTTTCACCGGCAGGTGTGGTGATAATTTTGATTGCGTTAAAAGTTTCATGCTTTTTTACGGGTTCATTTTCTGTAGCAACGAGGTTAGTAAAAACTGCCGCTGGTAATGTCACGCCTTTCCATCCTGCATCATTATACCCGGCATTTGACCAGCCATTTTTTTCCTCTCTTGCATCATAGTTTTCACCATGATAAATTTCAACCGCTTTAATAGCACCGGTAGATGATTTCCAGCTTTCATCCGTAGTAATTGTTTGGTTAGTTCCATCACTATAGGTAATAGCCAACTGTACCAGCAGGCCAAGTTTTTTACCATAAATATTTTTATTATCTTCCCAGGCTAAGTAACCACGATACCATCCGTTGCCCACCATTGCACCGATAGCATTATTGCCATTAGCCAGCATACTTGTTACATCATACACCTGGTACTGCAGGCGCTTGTTATAACTTGTCCAGCCGGGTGTTAAATAGGCATCGCCAACCCTTTTTCCATTAAGCTGTACTTCATATATACCATGTGAGGTGATGTATAAAGTAGCAGCTGCAATTTTTTTATCAACCATAAATTTATTACGAAATAAAATGGCTGGCCTGTTGATGGAATCTTCCACAAACCCTGCTTCTATCCACTTTGCTTTCCAGTCGGATACTTTCAGTAAAGCCGTCTGAAAAAATGCAGGGGCACTCCATGAAGATGGCTTTCCGGTATTATCCCATACCCTCACTTTCCAGGTATATTTTTTACCGCTTTGTAATGCCGCACCTGCGTAGGCTACCTGCACCGACTGATTGCTGGTTACTTTATCGCTTTTCCATACATCGGTCTTATCTGCAATAACCACCACCTCATAGGCCGTTTGTGCAACATTTCTTTTATCGGTTAACAACTGCCAGCTAAAGCGGGGCTGCTGCACATCCAGCCCAATGGGGTTAGTAAGATTTTCTGTTAATAATTGTTGAACTTTTACCTGTGCAAAGCCTGCAAGCAAACACAATTGAAAGAGAACTGGCAAAACTATTTTTTTCTTCATAACAATACTGGTTGTAAAATATTTAGTGAATCGCTTTATAAAAGCAGTTCAAAGTACAACAGAAAGTTATGAGAACTATCATGCACTGTCCTGATTGGAAAAATAGTTGTACACAACCATATAATACTGTTCCAATGCCGTATAGTTAAAAAACAAAGCAAACGGATATAATTATAGCTATGGCAATTATACAAATGCTGACGTTAATTGCAAATTAGGATGGCAAACTGTAACAAGTAAAAAAAGCCAACAATGAGAGCTATAAAACTTTCAATAAAATGGGCTGTATATTTTAACGGGCTACATTTTATTAGAAAAGGTTTACTTTAATGCGCCTGCAAGATAAAAGGATTTGCAACGTCTATTATCTGCTCCAACAAAAAGCTTTTTCAGTTAAAAAGGCATTTGCGCCAGTAACCAACTCAGCCAATTTCCTATTCTGGAAACTGCGACTTATCAATATTCGGAATAATGCGGAGTGCGTTTTTATAATACACTTTTTTTAGGATATCATCCGGTAAGCCCATACCATACATACGCCAGAAAGCATGGTATTTCTTATGGTAAGGAAAATATTCATCGTCTGTTTCCAGCACCCTGAAGTAGGTAGTATATTCTTCCGGCACCCAACTGTCTTTACCAAAGAGAATACGGTTTTGGTATTTTTCAAAAAACTTTCTGGCGGCTCTTGGCTGCCGTCCAAGTTCTGCAATCACCGCACCAAACTCCACCACTACATTGGGCATTTGTGTAAGCAGGCTATCCAGTTTATTTAAATTGTTGGCATACCATCCAAAATGTGCTGCTATAAAAGTTGTTCCCGGATGTTTCATAAACATGCGGTGCTGTTCTTCTATCAATGTTTCCCAAGGGGCTGGGTCTGTAGCGCTTCGCTTACGTCCTGGGTGTGTTTTTATTTCCAGCCAGCGTTCGTTGTGTTCATCTTCATTATCCCAGAAAGGTTTGGGATCAGCGGTATGAATGATTACCGGTATTTTTAATTCACCAGCTTTCTCCCAAATTGCATCCAGCCGGGGATCGTCTATCGTTACCCGT
>JAYVUL010000432.1:0-9167 GCA_043787935.1 Chitinophagaceae bacterium
CAATGCGCCCAAGCCTGCTATCAATGCACCCACCAGGGCGGTGGCTGTTATCAGTAAATAAGGGCTATCCACTTTCAAAATCAGGAGTGATACTTTATGTGCCAGTAAATGTTCGTTGTTACTGCTGATAAACATTGATAGCCCACCCCACAATAAAAACAACGCAAGGAAACCGGCAAGAAAAGCTTTAAGCGGTTTTTGCGGAATGGCTGCAGCTACAAGGAATGCCACAATGGCAATGCTGTACCAGGGCAGGTATAAACAGGCTGCAACACTGAGCAGGGCGATGAGAATTATTGAGATAAAAAATTTCATTTTTTGATGTTTGAATTATCTGATTAATTTATTGATGAATTGCTATCATTTACGCACCTGTATCATTTTTGCATTCCCTATCCTTTACCAAAACTCATTTTCCATTTTATTTTTTTGCTGTTCACTTCTTCTTTGGTCATCATCCACAATGTATAATACTTTCCACTTGCCCACTGGTTTACGAAGTTATCGTAGAACTTACTGCCCGGGTTGCCGCTTTGACCGCCGGGATACACGCCGTAAGCTTCTGTATTTTGCGTTAAGCTTATCACCATTCGCCAGCTGGGGCCATGATCTTGTTTGCCTTCTTCGGTTTTTATTGCATTGATTGAATGAACACCGCCGCCCACAGGTAAAGCAGCACTGTTGAACGGGTTTAATTTTGTGAGGTGGGTGATATGTATTCCCCTGTATTTGGCCCATTCCAACCTGCCTTCCGCCTCCAACTTTTTTAATTCAACCGCTGCGGTTTTAAATGCAGCGGTTACATCGTCTTGTAAAGTTTCTTTTTGCGTTGTTTCTGTATTGTCTAAAAACTTATATGCCGAATCTCTCAACACCCCATCCAGTAAACTGCTTTCAAAAGGATACATTACCACTGCTGGTGCATTTTTAAAATCATCGTCAAAAACAAGGTGCATAAATTTTTCCCATACCATACTAAAAACGGTGGGGCCTTTTGACTTTGCTTCGTTGCTGAGGTCCCATTCTTTCAGCAGGCCAAAGTATTTTTTTTCATCGGTACTCAACCCGCTTTCTTTCACGTTTTTTAACAGTACCGGCCTTGCCTCTTCTGCAAACATATCATAATTACTGGTCTGCAATGCCATCATATCTTCAGGAGAAATGTTTTCCATAGCTGTCAATTTTTTATTGATGATGAGGCCGCGGTAAACGGAATAATTTCTTCCGAGATAATAAGGATAAGCAGTATCGGCAGGCTTTTGATTGGCGCTGCTGATAAAGCCCCTTTCCGGATTGTACTGGAAAGGCGTTTCATCCATAGGTATCATGCCCTGCCACATATAACTGCTGTCTGTGCCAGGCATTACAAAGTCGCCCTGCCCTTTCCATTTAGCGGGCCAGTTGCCCTGTGTGCGGATAGCGATATCCCCGCTCTTGCAGGCAAAAGCGCAGTTCTGTCCCGGGGTATGCAGGTTGAGTACAGCCGCACTGTAGTCAGCATAGTTTTTAGCTTTATTAAGCTGTGAAAATATTTTCAGTTCATTGCTTGGGTCATGCGCTGTCCAACGCAGTGCATAATATTTATTGTTAGCATGTACAGCGCCACTGAAACTCTTATCATACATCACCGGCCCAAACAGCGTATAGGCGACCGTATCAATATAATCCAGGCTGTCTTTTACTTTTATTTTTTCAATGCGGAAGGTGGTTTGTTTCCATTCGTTGTTGAACCAGTACTCCTTCCTCGTATCATCTTTAAACCGGATCTTATAATAATCCTTAACATCCCTTCCGCCATTGGTAAAACCAAATGCACAGGAATCATTGTAACCAATGATAACGCTCGGTGCACCCGGGAAGCTAACGCCGTACGCATTAAAGACCGGTGTGCTCAACTGCATCTCGAACCAAAGCGATGGAAGGTTAAGCCCAAGGTGCGGATCATTGCATAAAATAGGCGAGCCGCTTTTCGTTTTCTTTCCGCTTACTGCCCAATTGTTGCTGCCATTTTCCCTGTCTGGCTTTTCCCTGCCTAATGACAACAATTCCTTATTGTTGAAATAGGTTGAGTCAGCAATTGCAGGCACTTTTAGTTTTACTTTCGGTGCGGCATAGGTGGTTCCTTTAGGAATGATCGGGTCGAGTGAGTCCTGCTTTGAAGGATACAACAAATCGAAATCTGCTGCGCTGAAATAGTTTTTGGCATTGGTCATTTCAAAATCATCATCACTTCCCGCAAGGTCATAACTCATGTATTTTAAAAAAAGCGCTGTCTTTAAATTGCTCCATTGCTCCGGCTGATACCCTATCAGTTTATATTCTATTGGTAGTTTTGCTGGGGTTAAAGAATTGATGTAGGAATTAACGCCGGCAGTATAAGCATCACACATGGCTTTTGTTTCCGGGTCTTTTTCCATTTCGGTTAAAGAGATTTCTGCCGCATACCCCATTCCCAGTCTCCGGAACTCACGGTCATGGGCAAGTGCCTTGTGGCCAATAATTTCACTGGCCCTGCCTGCTGCTGCATGGGTCTGTAGTTCCATCTGCCACAGCCTGAATTTGGCATGCAGGTACCCCTGTACAAAATAGACATCATTTTCCTGCTCCGCAAAAACATGGGGTACCAGGCGGTCATCCAGATACACTTCCACTTTGCCTTTCAGTTGTGGAAATTTCAAGTCGGCACTGAAATCATTGTCTGTATTTTCTGCATTTTGCCAAACACCGTGCTGCGGGCTTAACAGTTTACCCAACGGTGCAGGCAATACCATCTTCGTATTGAGAACAACTACCAGCCCTGCGGTAATTGCTGAAGAAATTATTAGTGGCAAGATTCTCATAAGTAAAATTGTAGGCGTAAATTAAGCAAAAGCAGTAATAACCAAAATAAAATTCTGCTATGAAAAGCCAGATTGATTTTAAATATTAGTTGTTGCCTGGTGCTACTCATTGCAGGTTTAGCCATTAAAACAAAAACCATGAAAAAAATAATCTTATTATTCCTGGCTGTTGTAGGAATAGCAGCAGGTGTATTGGCCCAGAAAAAAACCTTTATGCGGCTGTATGATCTTTCAGGCCATAAGTTCACAAAAGGCTATTTTGGAGGAACTACAGACACATCCATCCTACTTATTAAAAATGATTCTGCTGTCACAGCTGTGCCTGTCAGCCAGATCGGAATCATTAAAACCCGGCGAACGGTTAGCCACACGATAATCTTAACTACGATACCATTCAGCCTTTTTATCGGATTGTTGGCTGGAGGATTTGTCAATGCTTTAAATACACCTCCATTTCATGTCACAGATGCTGGAAAAGCCAAGGCAGGAGGTTATATTATAGGTGCTATTACCGGGGCCTCTATAGGCGCAATCGCCCGACTCTCAAAAAATAGTCCCGTATTTCGGATAAATGGTAAAAAAGAGATCTGGTTGCAGTAAAAAAAACTAGTAGATAATATACCGGTGATTCATACGCTTTCAACAGATTAATTTTGCCAGCCAATACAATAGATACCAGCAATGGTTATTTTTGCCCCATGCAAACTGACAATATAGATGTAAAAAATATCCTCGGCCTGCAACTGCCTACCGACCCACGCTGGGTAAACCTCGCCGGCATGCAGCTGGAAGAAATACTCACCGACCATGCTTACTGTGAGCAAAAGGCAGCAACCACCTGCATTTCACT
This sequence comes from Chitinophagaceae bacterium, assembly GCA_043787935.1. Taxonomy (GTDB): domain Bacteria; phylum Bacteroidota; class Bacteroidia; order Chitinophagales; family Chitinophagaceae; genus Ferruginibacter. The sequence goes on from JAYVUL010000432.1 coordinate 3,691, forward strand.
GATACAGCGTTACCCCGACAGAATAGAATTGGTGGAAGAACTGGCACCAATCGTAACAGAAGAATGGGGACATTTCAGGATGGTACTGACTGAACTTAAAAAAAGAAACCTGCAACTGGGCAAGCAACGCAAAGATGACTATGTAAACAAGTTGCTGGAATTTCAAAAAAAGGACGGCAGCGTGGAGGACCGCTTTTTGGACCGGCTGCTCACCATGGCATTGATAGAAGCAAGAAGCTGTGAACGTTTTAAAAGGTTGAGTGAAAATTTAGACAATGAATACATGCGGAATTTTTACCGCAAGTTTATGGAAAGCGAAGCCGGGCACTACACTTTATTCATCACTCTTGCCGAACATTATTTACCCAAAGAAAAAGTACGCAAACGCTGGAAAGAATGGCTGGCATTTGAGAGGGAAATGGTGGTTAACCTGAAAGTGAGGGGCGACAGGATTCACTAGAATTTGAAGCGCCGGCATCTATTAAAAAAAAACTCACTTTAATACCGCCTATTGTCTGAATAAAAATCTTCAAAATTGCTGAAAGCATTTTTGCCAGAGGATTATAGCCCCTTTCCCTGCCGGCCTGGCCAGGTGGGCTTTAGAGAGCGCCTGTCCCGATTTCTTTTTGGGAGGTTGGGGCAAGGTAACCCAGGCTGGGCTAACGCTTCAATACTTTAATAGGACAACAATTAAAAAAAACGTAATTTTAAATCTAAACCCAATATCATCAACCGCCATGTATAAATTTCTATCCAGTATTACACTATTTCTATTTGTTTCTTTATCTGCAATTTCACAAACAACTGCCTGCAGCGGCACACCCGATGGTGGCATCACTACTGCTGATGCGGATAGTATTTGCAGCGGAGTAAGTTTCACCTTAAGTGCAGCGGGTGCTACTACAGGAGTATCCGGGCTTAGTTATCAATGGCAATTTTCAACAGATAGTATTGCATGGGAAAACATAGGAACTACCGCTGATGAATCATTGGCTACGTCACAAACCATCACCCGATATTACAGGAGAATTATACAATGCGGAACCGCTTCCGATACTTCCCTGCCTAAACTTATTGCCCTAAAAAAGCTTTCTGCCTGCTATTGCCTTCCTCCTGTTTCTATTTGTATTGTTGGGCCGGTAATAACTAATGTAAGTATCGGTACATTAAACAATAACTCCTTTTGCTCCCCAAATGGATATACGGATTATTCAGGCAATGTAGCTGCCACCGTACTTTATTCCGGCATCAGTAACCCAATAGCAGTAACCGTTGGTAATGCCGGGATTCAATATGTTGCCGTATGGATAGATTATAATCATAATAGTTTGTTTGAACCGGATGAATACAGCCTTGTTGGGTCGGGGTATGGTTCTCCCGTCAATAATTTAGTAAATGTTCCTGTAACTTCAATACCCGGTCTCACCAAAATGAGGGTGCGGTTAAGATATAATCTCCTTCTATCCGCCACGGATGCCTGCACGGCATATACCTATGGTGAAACTGAAGATTATGCAGTTACAATAGTGATCCCTGCTCCCTGCACCGGCACACCAAGTGGTGGCAACACAGTATCTTCCCTTTCATTTGCCTGCGCTACTGATTCCATAGCGCTTTCAGTAACCGGCGCAACTGCAGGATTTGGAGGGCTTAGCTATCAATGGCAATCCTCAAGGGATAGTGCTGTATGGCAGGATATAACAGGCGCTGCGAATTTAACTTGTAAGGTGTACCAGGACAGTATACGATTTTACAGAAGAATGATCAGTTGCTCCGGTAATTCAAGCTTTTCTGTACCGGTAAAAGTGGGCAGTAAAACATTGTTGCAATGCTATTGTAAACCGGCAATTTCCAATTGCAGCCAGGGCGACCGAATTACGAAAGTAAGTATAGGTGCTTTTACGCACAGTTCAGATTGTTCAATAGGCGGATTTATTGATTACACCGACAGCATAGCTCCGGCAGTAATATATCCCGGCCCCGTTAATATTGGCGTTACTGTTGGTACCGGAGGCACCGAATATGTAGCTGCATGGATTGATTTTGATCACAACGGCATTTTCGAACCCGGTGAATATTATTATATCGGGTCAGGCACAGCCACCACTGTTTCCCGGGAGATCGTAATACCAGCAAATGTGCTGCAGGGAATAACCAGGATAAGAATAAGGGACCGGTTCAATACTTTATTAACCGCTTCTGATGCCTGTACTTCGATCCCGGCTGGTGAAACAGAAGATTACCTTGTAAACATCAGTTTGCCCAACCATTGTTTGCCTGACGGAATTTCCAATTGCAATGCAGGAGATGTGATAACCAGGGTTGTATTTGGCTCGATAGATACTGTCACAGCCTGTTCTACTAACGGATATGGAGATTTCACTTCCGGTAGCCTCAGCACCACAGTTGCGGCCAATTCAAATGTTCCTGTCAGTGTTGAAACTGGTTGCCAGGGCAATGCCCCTGAGCATGTGGGGGTTTGGATCGATTTTAATCATAATAATATATTTGACCGTTCAGAGTTTACCATGATCCGGAACGACTGCGGCGCCCCGCTTACAGACAGTATCAGCATTCCCACCAATGCCGTTGGCGGGCAAACGATCATGAGGGTAAGAGCAACCGCCGGTTATTGGTTCACTGCATCAGATGCCTGCAAAAATTTTATTACTGGAGAGACAGAAGATTATACAGTTGTCGTTCAGCCTTACAGCTGCCCGGTAAATACCTGGACAGGGCTGGCAGGTAATAACAACTGGGAAGAAGCTGCTAACTGGAGTTGCCAGCAGGTACCGGGTATTCATTCCAATGTGGTGATCAATACCGGAACAATAAACATCAATTCTAACGTTACCGTGTATTCTCTAAATGTAAACCCTTCCGCTGCAATTTCAGTGGCGCCGCCTTATAACCTTGTTGTGACGCATTAAGCAAAAAGATCATGCTCATTAATCAACCAGAACTGATAATACTACTTCAGTAGTTTTATCAGTTCTACTGCAACACCTTCGGATGAGGAAGGGTTTTGCCCGGTAATTAATAACCCATCTTTCACAACATAGGATGCCCAGTTTTCTTTTTTGGAATAAAGGGCACCTTTACTTTTCAATTCATCTTCCAGTAAAAAGGGAACAACGTCAGTAAGCTTTACTGCGGCTTCTTCACTGTTGGTAAACCCGGTAACTTTTTTACCCTTTACCAGCGGCTCGCCATTTTCATCCTTTACGTGTAATAAAACCGAAGGGGCATGACAAACAGCAGCTACCGGTTTTTTACTTTTCCAAAACGCTTCAATCAATTTGATTGAATCCTTATCAGTGGCAAGATCCCATAAAGGCCCGTGACCGCCCGGATAAAATACCGCGTCAAAATCATCTGCTGACAGAGCAGATAACTTTTTTGTATGCGCCAGTAATTCCTGCAGTTCGGTATCCGCTTTAAAACGGATAGTAGCATCTGTCTGGCTGTCCGGATCATCACTTTTAGGATCTATGGGCGGTTGCCCTCCTTTTGGCGAAGCCAGTGTAATGGCAGCACCAGCTTCCAGCAAAGTGTAATAGGGTGCTGCAAATTCCTCTATCCAAAAACCAGTTTTTTGCCCGGTATTTCCCAACTCACTGTGCGAAGTAAGAACAATAAGTACTTTCATGCTGCTATTAATTTAATGTGTGTGAGATAAAAAAATCGTTGAACATGATATTCAACGACTTTTAATTCTTAATTGCTGTTAAGCATTCTAATAAATATATCCGGTTCATCCTTTATATGCAGAAAGGTACATCCGAATTATTATGATGCAAAGGTTGTGATCTTGTTTAACATTCAGGTTACACAATTGCAGGAATAAATTACATCATTCACATATTGAAAAATTATACTTTACCTTGATACCGGTTAAAACCTCCCAGTTGCAGAAAACATTTCTTTGGTAAGGCAGGAGGCTGTTATTTAAAATAAACCCAGATTAACCCTACTGCAGCAAACAGCATGATCAAAAAAGTAAGTATACCGGAAATGTTCAGCCATCTGCTATTGGTAAATTCACCCATTATTTTTTTATTGTTACAAATGTGCAGAATGAGGGCGATCAAAACGGGAGCGATGATACCGTACAACACTGCGGTATAGATCAATGCCTGTATCGGGCTGATACCAATAAATAAAATACAAAGGCCGATGATAAGTGATACAATGAGAGTGATATAAAAACCCTTTGCTTCATGAAATTTCTTATTCATTCCCTCCTCCCAGTTAAATGTTTCGGCCAGCATATAACTTAACGAACCACCCAATACCGGTATGGCCAGAAAACCGGTGCCCAATACCCCTACAGCAAATAAGACATAAGATAAATTACCAGCCAATGGCTGCAGTGCTTTAGCCGCTTCTTCCACTGTATTTATTTTATGTATGCCTGCATTAAACAGAACAGTACCTGTTGTAAGGATAATAAAATAAAATACAATGTTGGTCAGCAGCAGGCCGCCTTTTACATCTGTTTGCATATCGGCAATAATATGTTTGTCTACTACAATATGCTTCTCGTTTTCTTCTTCCATTTCCATGGCCGCCTGCCAAAAAAATAAATAGGGTGAGATGGTGGTTCCCAGGATACCTACCAGCGCCATCAGGTAATCGGCATTCCATTGTATGGTTGGCAGAAAAGTATTTTTTACCACCGCCAGCCAGTTGGTGGAAGTAAAAAAAGGAATGAGTATATAACAGAACAGGGTAATACAAAGCCATTTTAAAATGGTGGCTATCTTCCGGTAATTCCAAACGATAACGGCGTACAGCAAAAAGAGCGTAAAAACTATGGAAAAAATAAATGCAGGCACCTTCGGAAACAACAAATTACCCACTGCCCCCATACCTGCTATATCAGCCCCGATATTCAGCACGATGGAAGGAAAACAAATTACCAGGATGAGATACAAAACGTATTTTGGATAATATTTTTTTATGGTTCCCATCAGCCCGGCATCTGTTACCAGGCCAATACGGGCGCACATTTCCTGTATGGAAATGATGAGCGGATAGGTGGCAAGGGCTGTCCATAATAATTTAGTACCAAATTGTGCCCCCGCCTGCGAGTAGGTTGCTATACCAGATGGATCATCATCGCTGGCCCCGGTGATCAAGCCTGGCCCGAGTTTTTTCCAAAACCCTGTAAATTTTGCAGCAATCCTTTTGAGCATACCGATTTCTATTTACCTGTTTATACCTGGCAAGAATAATCATTTATACAATAAAAAAATTGCCGTGTGTTTTCACTAACAGTGCATTTAAAGGTAAGACAGTTAAATAACTTTTCGGCTTCCGGCAAAGCAGGTATCCCAAGATTCATTTTAAAATAGCATAGCAGGATGTACATTTGCATTGCAATAAAAGGAAAGCAAATGGCATCTTTACCAAAACGGCTCATTGTAGATATGGATGGTGTGCTGGCTGATGTGTACAGCCGGTTTTTAGATTTT
>JAYVUL010000433.1:0-3791 GCA_043787935.1 Chitinophagaceae bacterium
CTGGCATAGCTTTTTTGGCTCAATACCCTTTCAATATTGGCTTTGGTATTCTTTTCAGGCCATGTTGGGTTACCCTTATCATCCACTATGTTGATCTCATCAACATGATCGGCGTACTTGCATGCACGAACCACACAACAATCAACGGCTATGCGATTGCCGCAAAAGATGATGGTTGTAGGTTTATCAATTGACCTGGTACCAATAGCAGCATCCTGTATCCAGTTCCATGTTTTGTTGATCATGTCGAGGTTACGGCAATCCGCATCAGTATCTATATCATCGAACAGTAACACATCAGGGCGAACGTTCTTATCGTTTTTGGCACCCCTGGGCGGCTGATCAGAGCCAACGGCACGAAATGTAACACCGGCACGGGTGGTAAATTCCTCTGCTGTCCACTTGCCATTGCGGCGCTGTATGCCATAATCATTTTTAATGCGTGGGTTTAATTCCAGTTCGGCCTTATATGGCATGAGTAACCGGACTGCATTGTCGAAGCTGCTGCTACAAAAGAGAACAAATTTTTTACGCTTTGTCAGTGCCATATACAGCACTTCATAGGTAGTGCGGGTTGTTTTTGCACTTTCCCTGCTCCACATGCGTATTTCATACCATTCGGGTTTTGCCAGTATCCTTTTAGTGGCGGCTTTATGGAAGGCGGCAGGCTCTACGTTTTCGCCGTCGAAATAGTACTTAAACCAATCTTCCGGGCTGGCTTCCAGTTTCTTTATGCGCTTGTCCCTTTGGGCGGGTGTTTCGTTAAGATCAACGGGGCCGGAATTCAATTTGGATTCTACCAGTTTTTTCCATTGGGCCAGCTGCTCTTCATTATAATGTTTCTGCATTAGTGCCCGATCATTTTACTGGTGATGAATTGGTCAAACAGCCTGACAACCGTTTTTGACAGTTCCATATCTTCTTTAGTTTCTACCGGAAACCATTTTGTGAAATCCGTACATACGTCAATGATTTGCGCTACACTGGTTTCGTTTTCCAATGCGTTGATACTGCATGCGAGTAATTTTTGTGTGTTGGCTTCTTTGCTGTTGGGGAACCCAGCACCGTTTTTTATTGACTGATTGAGTTTTTGCAGTTGGGTATAGAACTCCCTTAGCTGTTCTTGTTTTGTGATCTGCATGCATTTTTTAAGGTTATCCCACATGCCAACAGAAGCCCATTTACCGACTGTTTTCTCGGTAACACCAACCCTTGCGGCGGTATCTTTCAGCGTAAGGTCATTGCGTGTATACAGCAATTGTGCAAGCTCCTTTGCGCCCTGATTTGTTCCCTTTTTTACTGCCATAGGAACAAATTTCACTCATTATAAAGGCGAATAAAAAAAGGGGTTAAGCGGTTCGGAAAAAAGTGCTAATCATTAGCACTTTCGGTATAATAAATTGCTGTTACAACCAAAGCAAAAGCAGTGTAGTAATAATGCGCAAACGCTGATTTGGTAAGGGTTTCAGGAGGTTGCAATTTTACATCAGAAAGGAAGGGGCATAAGCTGTTTTCGGTAGTGAATTAGGGTGCCCCTTTCTTTTAATACCGCAACTAAATGGCAATAAATAAGAAGCAATACTGGATAGTTAATAAGCTGGATAACGGTATTGCTGAAATATTGCTTTACGGGGATATTTTCCCTTATGAAGATTGTGTAAATGCAAAAGGTGTGGCGCAGGAAATTAAAGAGCTTGAAAAAACCTGTTCTAAAATAAATGTGCGCATCAACAGTGGTGGCGGTAGTGTTTTTGAAGGTATAGCCATTTTTAATGTTATCAGGAATAGCAAGTGTGAGATTGATACTTATATAGATGGGATTGCAGCCAGCATGGCCAGCGTGATAGCTATAGCAGGTAAGAAGGTATACATGAGTAAGTATGCCAGGCTCATGACTCATAAGCCCAGCGGCGGTGCCTGGGGTACTGCTTTGGAACTTCGTAAGGCTGCTGATGCGATTGATGATTGTGAGAGTATTGCCAGTGACATATATGCTGCCCGTACCGGGTTATCAAAGGTACAAGTCGCTGAAAAATTCCTGAACGGAACCGATATGTACTTTAATGCTGATGCCGCTTTAAAGGCAGGGCTTATAGATGGTATCTATGATGGTGAACCGGTAGATGTGCCGAAAGGCGTTACAGATTTTAAGGAAGTATGCGCACTTTATAATACATGCCTAATGAATGGAGGTTCTGATTTTCAACATAAACAAATAATTATTTTATCATGAGAAAAATAACGCTGACAATAACGTCGGAATTATGTGCGCAGTTGGGCATTACTGATGGTGCCGATGAAACAGCAGTAGGAGCGGCGATTGTGGCGCTCTCAAAGAAGGCTGCTATTGTTGATACCCTAAGAACGCAAAAGGAAACTGCCGAACGTGAAAAAACGGAGGCTGAAACCAAGCTGGCAGGTATTGAAACTGCTACAATGACCAAAGAGGTTAATGACCTGCTTGATGGGGCGTTGACGGCCAAGAAGATCACTGTGGCAATGAAAACACAGTTTGCTATTGACTATGCCAAAAATCCCGCTGGCCTGAAAATCATAATTGATGGCATGAAGGGTTACGCATCTATTACCGATGCTATTGAGAACCACCAGACCTCTGCTGCCGATGCAATGATGTATGTGGGTAAAAGCTGGGATCAGTTAATGGAGGGCAATATGCTGGAAACAATGAAGGAAAAGCATCCTGATCTATACAAGGCAGCTTATAAGGCCGAATTCAAGGTAGAACCGAAAGATTAAGGTTTGTAGTAATAACAGGTTGCTTCGTGCCTCGCAATGACGGCATAGCGATGATTTTAAAACTGGTTTAAACAACAATTAAAATATGAAAAGCGTAAAAATTATAATGTCATTCCTGGTGTGGAATGTGATTGTGGGGATGGCCGCTACGGAACTGGCTAAGTATGGCGTATCTGAAGTATGCACGGGTTGTGTGGCTGTAGCCTTAACTTTTGCAACAGCTTTTTATGCTCCTGCCACACGAGGGTATTTTGAGGGGATCACCCTTAATACCGTGGATGTGAATATCTGGGCAAAGGAGATCATAAAGAAATATTTTAAGGACAATATGTTTCTTGGTTATGCCCGAAGTGAGAACCAGTATGTAATTGGTGGTGCGGCGGTATTGATACCACAACCCGGATCACGCCCAACAGTTGTTAAAAACAGAAGTGTTTTCCCTGCTGTAGCTGTAAGGCGAAGTGATACAACCGTGCTGTATGAACTAAACGAGTATACCACCACTCCGACACACATTACCAAGAATGAGCTTGCCACTATCAGCTATGACAAAATACAAAGTGTTTTGACTGATCACTTTGGCTCGCTGACAGATGATGCGGCTGATGATCAGCTTGTCAACTGGAGTATTAATATACCGGATACATTTATTATAAATACTACCGGTGCTGATACTGCGGCTCTTGAAAGTGGACAAACGGGCTTCCGTAAGGCGTTAACCTGGCAAGATTTGTCAGAAGCTCAAAGGCTGATGAATAAGGCGAAAGTTCCAAAGGATGGACGTATTGCCCTGATCGAAGAAAATATGTATCAGCAGTTATTGTTTTCCCTGGCCGCTACTCCGTACAAGGATTTTGGAAGGTCTGTTGATGAGATAAACGGTAAGGTGCCCAGGTTGTTCGGTTTTGATATTATTACCCGCAGCAGTGTAATTACAGCGGCTCACGCCCTTGATACCGGTTTACTTGATGTGAATGCCTACGATGCGGAAATAGGCGCTACTGATGATGTTGTATGTCTCTGCTGGCACCGTG
>JAYVUL010000434.1:0-2887 GCA_043787935.1 Chitinophagaceae bacterium
AAATACTTTTTGAAGCACCTGAACCAAGACCGTTATCCCATGAATAGCTGGTGCCGCCGGTTGCAGTTACACTGATGCTGGTTTGCGCACAGGTAAGGATCGTTGTTCCGCTGTTATTGGTAATACCAGCAGAAGGTAATGCATTGCCATTTCCTGTCAAAGCTGCAGCAGGACTTGGAATGGTAGCATTAGGTGTTGATGTGGTGATAGTAATATTTGCATTCCTTGTGCCGATTCCGTTTGGCGTAAAGGTTACCCTGAATGTAGCAGTTCCACCACCGGTAACAGTGGCAGGGATGTTGCTCACTGCAAACTCTGTATTGTTAGACGAAGCCACATTGATACCAGCGGCAGTAGCGCCGGTATTGGTGATGGTGTAATCAATAAAACTTGCCGCTGTACCAACACAGGAACTACCATGATTCAATGCACCTGCTGTTATAGAAAGAATTGGGGCCGGAGGAACCAATTCACCTGTCCCTAATAATAATGGTGTACCTGTATATCCTGTAAAGGAGATCTTAGATAATTGTGTTGCTGTTAAACCGGTAGCACTACTAAAGAATATTCTGCCACCGCTTGCATTTGATTGGCCTGCAACACCATTCCACCCCGTGATCGTGAGGGTAGCACCGGCTGCCCAGTTATTTGCACCGCCGCTGCTGCTATTGGCAAATGTGAGTGCATGATTTGCCGCTGTTAATGAAATTATTGATGCTGAAGAGGCTGTGAGAGTTAATGTTCCCACAGTTTCCGAATTACCATTAGTACTGAAAGTGCCGGCACCCAATACCATATTTGAACCGTCTGCTATCCTGTTTGCAGCACCTAATTGTAAAGTACCGCCAGTTACAGTTGTATTACCGGTATAGGTATTATTACCCCCAAATACAACAGTACCACCAGTTACAATAATACCCTTGTTGTTTACAGGACTTGTAATATCACCATTCATGTTTAAAGTTCCAGCACCTCCTGATAAAGTTAAATCCCCATCAGTATAGATCTGGGCTGAAAAAGACGCAGATCCACTGCCATTTAAACTTATTGTCCTGGTTGCGCCACCTGTATTGGCTGAAACATAAATAGATTGAGGAACTGTAATTAAGTTAATTGCCTGCAACACAACATTATTAGCCTGTGAAACATCCCCCACATTCAAACCCAAATCAATACCCCGGTTTGCCGTAGTGGTATTATTTCCCAGGCCATTATTGTTTTGTACTATTACTGTACCATCACCAATCTGAATTTGGCCAAGATATGCTGTGCTGGCATTAGAAACAATCAATGTACCGGGGCCTGATTTACCAAATTTTGTTGCATTATTGGTTCCTCCGTTTTGAGTAAGTGCACCACTAAAAGTAAAGGTTTGGTTGTTTGCTACATCAATCACACCTGCAGTGGAACCATCATTCACCTGGATTCCCTGAGACCTTGTAGTGGTTCCGGTAACAGCTAACGTATTGGTAACAGCAGCATTACCCATAATTAACAAGCCGCTACCTAAAGCGTTATTATTAGCAATACTAAGCGTACCGGCATAAAGTGTGGTTACCCCTGAATATAGGGCAGAATTGTTACCATTAAAGAATACCCTTGTATTAACCTGGTCTGCGGCATTATTGTCTTTACCGATATCAATTGGTTTTGAACCGGAAATAGTACCATTAAAAGTAATAGCTGGCAAAGTTGCATCGGTTCCGGCGATACGCAGCGCAATCACACTTGAGCCTGTAACGCCAATGTTGTTGCCACTGCCAAATGTAAGTGTACCGGTATTCCGGTTGGTGATCCACGCATACCTGGTGCCGGTATTGTTATCACTAAAATTGATCGGAAGATTAATATTCTGGGCAAGCGTGGCATCACTAAGTACCCAGCTTGGATTAAAACTATTGTCAAATAAGTTAACGGTATTTCCTGTAAGGGTATATGACTTTGCACCATTTTGACTACTAAAATACAACCGCCAGCTACTATAAGGATTACCGGCATCGTTATTACTTGTAGTAAGTCCATTCCCTTTCCATTCTAACTGCCCATAGGCTATTGTATTAGGGTTCCAGTTGGTGGAGGTGCTCCAGTTATTTCCCGACCCTGTCCATTCCCGGAAATTTTGAGCAGTAAGAGATGATGCAGCGCCAAGGATAAAAAGAAAAAGCAGTAACCCCTTAATGCAGTTTCTTTGAAAGCCTGTTGCTTCATTGCAAGGGTTTAATGGCGAAAAAACCCGTTTTCCGCAAAATGTTGGGAAGGTAGATGTAGGCATAGACAATCGTTTTTATAATAAAAAAGTTAAATAGAAAACTTAAAACAGCAAACACTATTTACGGGATTGGACCAACTGATTTCTTTAGGGGACAAATTTAAAAACACAGACAAAAGACTAAGCAACCTTCAAAAAACGAATGTAATTACAAAGTTTTTAAAAACCAAAATAATTTTTTAAAAAAATTGAGTAAAAATAGCTTAAACCCTTAACAGTATTGAATTTCAGTAATATGTATTAATTACACAAAAATCAGCTATTTTTATTCATCCTTCATTAAAAACGGCTGTTGGGTATTTGCCCGGGTACTTTTACTATTAAAAGCCTTTGAATCATTTCTATTCAGAGATAAATAACAAGCGAAAAAAACAGTAAGCCAGGTTTATTTATGTGATTTACATTACAATTGCCACCTCTCATTATAAGGTTATTGATTTGTTGGTTTTAATTCGCTTTTGCCCGTTAATCCCTGCAACTTATATTTGTGGCATGCTATCGATCAGTAACCGTGGCCTTCAGATGCCACCATCACCCATCCGGAAATTAGTGCCGTTTGCAGAAGCTGCTAAAAAAAGAGGCATCAAAGTCTTTCACCTCAACATCGGGCAGCCGGAT
>JAYVUL010000435.1:0-16386 GCA_043787935.1 Chitinophagaceae bacterium
ATAAAATAACCAGACACAATATAAATATGGCAGAGCTGAGTGCAGTAACCTTTTGTTGGAGCATAAGACTGAAGAAATTATTTGTAACTTTCACGAACGGATTTTTCGAAGGAATTATTTCATTAGATCAAATGATATACAAGTTAATGAATAGATTTTATACAAAGGCACTTTGCACAGTACTTTTTTTCTCTATCATTCAAGCTGTTGCTGCACAGGATACTATTTTAAATAAATATAATTTGTGGGTGATAAATGATATCACCGGCTATAGAAAATCTATCCGTAATAAACCTGCATTTGCACTAACAGAGGTAAAAAAACTGATCCCCGGCATCGAGATAGATTTAAGGTATGCAGGTGCTGCTAATTTCACCCATAAGAAATTGTATCAGCCTACCAGCATGGCTTATCTGCGAAGAGGAACAGCCACAGCATTGGCTTCCGTTCAAAGAGAATTAAATGATAAAGACATGGGATTAAAACTTTTTGATGCTTACCGGCCTTATGCCATCACTGAAATCATGTGGGAACTGGTAAAAGACGACCGCTATGCTGCTGACCCAAAAAAAGGCAGCAGCCATAACCGCGGCGTGGCTGTTGACCTCACTGTCATCAATTTAAAAACAGGGAAAGAATTAGATATGGGTACAGGCTTCGATAATTTTTCCGATACTGCCCATCATGCATTTACAAAATTGCCTGAAGCTATTTTACAAAACCGCTTATTGTTGAAAACAACCATGGAGAAATATGGGTTTACGCCACTGGATACAGAATGGTGGCATTATAGTTTGCCGGAAGCTAAAAACTACCCTTTGCTGAACCTGGATTTTGATTTGCTTAAAAAGTATAGAAAATTTTTCAATTAAATTTCGCTGTTTTTTCACCACCGGTAATATCACTATTGGCCCGTATCTGAATCTGCACATTCAATATCCATTCAGCACATCCTTTTTGCTGTAAATAATCATTTATGCTATTGATCAGTCCTACCACCTCGCTGTATGTACCCTCAACTACAGTTGCAAACGGACCAACTTCATATTTGACAGAGGATTGTTGAATTACTGCAATGGCTTCATCTACCCATTCATAGGGATGCCTATCCTTCACAACAGGTAAAATTTGCAAAGATGCATTAATAATGTGATGGTGCATGCAAGGAGAAAATTTTCAGATGGTACGGTTAATTTTTTGTTCCAGTAGCAGCAGGTCAGCCAGTGTAAATGCTGTCACTGCTTCCAGCACCACAGGCACCCTTAATGCAATACACAGGTCGTGCCTTCCTTTTACCGAGAAGGTTTCCACTTCACCGGTTTCTACATTTAAAGTTTGTTGCTCCTTGGGTGTAGAGGAGGTAGGTTTGATAGCAATTCTAAATACCATTTCATTGCCGTTTGTAATACCACCTACAATGCCGCCGCTGTGATTGGTAATTGTTTTGCCTTCCCTGTTTTCAATCCAGTCGTTGTGGTCGCTGCCAAACATTTTTGCAGCAGCGAATCCGGCGCCAAATTCAATACCCTTTACTGCGGGTATTGCAAAAACAGCATGACTTAGTAATGATTCAGCAGAATCAAAAAAAGGCTCTCCCAAGCCAATTGGCAGCCCATTCACTTTACATTCCACAATACCGCCGATAGTGTCTTTTGCATCAATTGCCTTTTGCAAACCTTTTTCAATATCCGACTCACCTCCTATTTCTACAATAGAAGCAGCTACTTTTATATTGTTCAACAGTTTCTTTGCAATAACACCCGCCGCAACAATACAAACCGTTAAGCGCCCGCTGAAATGCCCCCCACCCCTGTAATCTTCAAAACCACCAAACTTTTTAGTGGCAACAAAATCTGCGTGGCCAGGCCTTGGCACCGCCCGTTGTTTTTCGTAATCGGTACTTCTTGTATTATTGTTTTCAAATATAATTGTGATGGGAGCGCCGGTAGTTTTACCATTAAAAACGCCATTCATTATTTTAGGTATATCATCTTCTTTACGAGGAGTGGTACCTTTGGCCCCGGGCTTTCTTCTTTCAATATCAACAGCAAAATCTTCCACACTCAATGGCAGGCCCGCAGGGCAACCATCAATACTGATGCCCACACAACTACCATGTGATTCACCAAAAATAGATACCCTGAATATTCGTCCGAAACTGTTCATATATATTATTCAAATCCTCTGTTAACCACCAGGGGAATTTTTAGTTTATAATTATTTAAAGATACTTTGAATGAGATTAACTGTGGCACCCAGTTGTTGTAAATTTTCAAAAAAATCGGGGTAGGATTTATTGATTGCTTCTGCTTCTTCAATGATTGTGTCACCGATTGCCCCTAAAGCAGCCACCGCACAAGCCATAGCAATGCGGTGATCATGATGAGAATGCACAATCGAACCCTTCACTGCTTTACCTCCTTCTACCAGCATCAGGTCATCCTGTAGTTTAATGGTGATACCCATCTTGCCAAATTCTTCCTGTAGTGTTAACCCACGATTGCTTTCTTTGTGCGCCAGGCGGCTTACCCCTTCAATAGCGGTAGTGCCATTACAGTATGAGGCCAGCGCAACCAGTGGTGGAAATAAATCAGGGCAATCTGTTGCATCGAAGTAAAATGGTTTTAAGCCACTCACTCCCCGGGCAGGAACAGCAATATGAATCTGTTTTTCTTCAATTGAAATGGTACAGCCACAATCCATCAGTGCCTGTAATATTGCTTTGTCAGCCTGCGTTGAAAAAACATCCAAACCGCTCACAATAATATCTCCGTTCACTGCACCTGCCACTAATAAAAATGCGCCACCACTCCAGTCCCCTTCTACTGTATAGTTAATTAGCTGATGTTTTTTAGTGCTGATTGGATTGATCCGGAATGATTCGTAATTATTATTTACCACATCGTAACCAAAATGTTTCATCACCTGTAAAGTCAAATCGATGTAAGGCTTGCTTTTCAAATTATTTGCTGTGATGGTTACGGGTTTAGTAGCTGCCTTTCCATAGGCCATCAGCAACCCTGTCAAAAACTGTGAACTCAATGAACCGTCGATGGTAATATCGGTTGGTTGCAATGGGCCCTTTATTTTTATTGGCAACTTGCCTCCATTTGATTGAATATCAATACCAAGTTGTGGAAAAATTTCATCGAAGAAATCCATTGGCCTGGTGAGTAAACTGCCGCTGCCCTTGACGGTAATTTCAGTGTCGCTTAATGCAGCCAATGGTGAAAACATCCTGATACCCAAACCACTTTCACCACAATTCATTTCACCTTCAACAGGTTTTATTCCTTTACTTTCTATCACCAGTTTGCTTCTATCTTCCTGTGCAAATATTTCAGCCCCCAAATTTTGTATTACACTCAAAGCAGCCAAATCATCATTGCTTTTACCCGGGTTATTGATGACCGTTTTGCCTTCATTAAGCAAAGCCGCTGCACAAGCCCGCTGCATCGAACTTTTTGAGGTAGGAGCATTTATTTTCCCGGAAATTATTGAAGGGGTAACCTTTACTATCATACAAAGCTATTTCTATTTTCCTCCTCCCGCCGCCGCTCCTTTGTTGGGGCCGGGAAGGCGTTGACTGATTAAATATTCTAATTGCACCAAAGGAATGGGTTTGACTATACCCTCCCCTATTTTATTCAGTAAAATAAAATTCAATTCAGCGCTTACTCTTTTCTTGTCCATCTTCAGCAGGTTCCAAATTTTTTCTTTATCAAAAGCCATTGCAGATGTTAGATGATATTTTTCTATCAGTTGCTTTACCCTTTCCATTTCTGCCGAATCAAAATTATTGATCTGCACAGATATGGCGGAAGCCGCCATCATCCCCACACTCACGGCATGGCCATGTGGCAGCTGGTAAATATTTTCAATGGCATGGCCGAGTGTATGCCCAAAGTTTAGCAGTTTTCGATCTCCTTTTTCAAATTCATCTGCCACCACCACAGATGTTTTTATCTGAACATTTCTTTCAATCAAAGCAGCCAATAAATGGTCATCTGACTGAAAGTTTTCAATTCCATTTTTCTCCAGCAAGGAAAACAATTCCGCATCTTTTATACAGGCATGTTTGATGATCTCTGCAAATCCATTGATCCATTCTGCCTGTGGTAATGTTTGCAGCAACGAATAATCAAACAACAAAAACTGTGGTTGTTTGATTAACCCAACCAAATTTTTGTAAGCCCCTACATCTACCCCGTTTTTCCCGCCGATGGATGCATCCACCATCGCTAAAATGGTGGTGGGAACAAAACCAAACTTCAACCCCCTCATATACACACTGGCTGCATAGCCTGCGATATCCGTAACAACGCCACCGCCTACCCCAACAATTATTGTATTTCTGTCTGCTTCTTTTTCGATCAATTGCTGAATGATATCATCAACTGCAGCTTGCTGTTTGTGTTGCTCTCCGGCCTTTATTACAATGGTTTGCCAACTTTCAAATTTTATTTGTTGTGCTGCAAATACATTTTCATCTGTTATTAATATTGTCTTTTCTTTTAAAACAATTTTTTCCAGGTAAGAAAACGCTGCGTCAAAATAATAACAGGTTCCCCCATCCCCTGCTGTGGAGTCTGCTGAAGACGCTGACAATACTGATGCCTTAATAATTTTCATAACCAAACCGCTTACCAAAATAAAAAATGACCGGATGATCAGACTCCAAAGTCCCTTCGCTCTTAAGCGGAGGCAGCTTAACTATTCATCACTTTATTCTGATGATTGATACTTTCCAAATGCACTGCATCAAAATATTTCGTTATAAAGTCCTGGCTCAACCCCAATGCCTCTCCTTTTTTAAAGGCTTTTTGCAATATTTCATTCCACCGGTTGGTTTGTAATATGGTGATATTATTATCCCTTTTAAACTG
Organism: Chitinophagaceae bacterium; assembly: GCA_043787935.1. Lineage (GTDB taxonomy): Bacteria > Bacteroidota > Bacteroidia > Chitinophagales > Chitinophagaceae > Ferruginibacter. Next base: position 4,887 of record JAYVUL010000435.1, read on the forward strand.
TCCTATTTTATCAGCGATCTTCATCCGCTGCCCAATCAATGTCAGCAATTCATCATCCAGGTGATTGATCTGCTCCCTTAATGTAGCCAATGCAGTCAGGAATTCTTCTTTATCGGTGTTTTCACTTCTCCAGATCAATGCATCCAGCATTTCCGCCAAACGCTCCGGGGTAATTTGCTGCTTGGCATCGCTCCATGCATTATCAGGATCAATGTGGCTTTCAATCATCATGCCATCAAAATCAAGGTCAATACTCTTTTGTGTTACTGATTGAAGCATATGCCTGTTACCACAAATATGCGATGGGTCGCAGATCAATATCATTTCAGGAAACCTGCGTTTCATTTCTATCGGCAAATGCCACATAGGGGCATTGCGATATTCTGTATTACCATAGTTAGAGAAGCCGCGATGAATCATACCCACCTGTTTGATACCGGCTTTTTGGATCCGCTCAATACCACCGCTCCACAATTCAAGGTCGGGGTTGATTGGATTTTTTATCAATACCGGAACATCCACACCACGCAATGCATCGGCCACCTCCTGCACGCTGAATGGATTTACGGTTGTTCTTGCACCTATCCAAAGCATGTCCACATCAAAATGCAAAGCATCTTCCACATGCTTGGCGGTAGCCACTTCCACCGTGGTAGGCAAGCCGGTTATTTTTTTCGCCTGTGCCAGCCAGGACAATCCCTTTGCCCCAATTCCTTCAAATAACCCCGGCTTGGTGCGGGGTTTCCAGATACCAGCACGAAGTACATCCACCTTTCCTGTTTTAGCTAGCCTAGTAGCAGTTTCCAGCACCTGCTCCTCCGTTTCGGCACTGCATGGTCCGCTTATTATTAACGGACGCTTATTCCATTTTTCCTGAATTAATTCTTTCATGTTTGAAGTTTCTGTTGACATTGTAAATTTAATTTTTTGCCTGTTACCAGGGTAGGTAATTGATTAGTTATTTTATTTTTGTTACTGGTTTTTGATATTTATTCCAACATCAATCTGACTGCCTGCCGCCAATGGAAGGCCACTCCCTTGTGCTGTTTTTCCTTTGTTGTTTTTTTTCAAACTATCCGGAGACTCCATTTCAAACTTTATCTCCCCCTTACCATGTACCCCAACTTCTTTCCAGCCCTGCATCCTGTAAAATTTTTCAGCCCTTGTATTGGGGGTTGTCCCTAACCAAACCGTTTCTTTAGTCTGCGTAAAATACCAATTCAGCATCATATCATGCAATTTTTTACCGATCCCTAACCCTTCAAAACCCGGGTCTACAAATAATGCCCAGATATTGTTTTCTTTCAAGTCAACAATAGAAAAACCCACTACCACATCCTCTGCCAAACATACCCAACCCCTGCCCCGGTGAATTAGGTATTCTTCCACATCAGCATCTGTAACCAATACAGGGTTGCTTAGCCTATTTTCTTTTACTGCATTTCTTACAACCTGTATTTGTTTTATATCTTCAATTTCTGCCTTCCTGTATATCATTTCAAAATCTTTGTAATCTTATTTGCATTAGTCATCAACTCGGTCAAATATTCTAAATTCTCTTTCTCCAGGCTTGCTTTAAATTTTCTCAACTGGCTGATGTGTTCATTCAAAACATCCAAAACATTTTCCCTGTTCTGCATAAAAATGGGTGCCCACATTGCCGGGTTACTTTTTGCCAGTCTCACCGTGCTTTCAAAACCACCACCCGCAAGCTCAAAAATGGTGCCTTCTTCTCTTTCTTTTTCCAGAACGGTATTAGCAAGTGCAAAAGAAGTAATATGTGATATATGGCTCACATAGGCAGCATGGATATCATGATTGTAGGCATCCATATAAACTATGTGCATCCCTAAGGCTTTATATAACCCTTCCACTTTTTCCACTACCTCAGTATCTGTTTTTTCCTTTTCACAAATCACGCAGGCCCTGCCTGCAAAGGCGGCTTTCACAGCAGCTTCCGGGCCACTGTACTCTGTACCCCACATCGGGTGGGTGGCCACAAAACGCTTCCGCATGGGGTGATCTTTCAATGCATCACATAAAGCAAATTTTGTTGACCCGGCATCTGCCACTACCTGGTTGTCATTCACCAGGTCCATCACCTGTTGTATTATGGGTATAGTTGCATCAACAGGAATAGCTACATAGATAAAATCACTTTGCATAACCGCTTCTTCCAATGGTAATGCCTCATCAATAATGCCCAATTCTTTTGCCTTATCAAGACTGGCCTTTGATTTACCAACGCCAATGATCTTTTTTGCAAAGCCCTTTTCGCTGAGGGCAAGTGCCATTGATCCCCCAATCAACCCTGCACCAATAATGGTTACTTTATTAAACATGCTGATTACTTGTTACTGACTGTTTGATTCTTGTTATTGCTTCTTCAAATTTTTGTACTGAACTGCAAAGGCTAACCCTTACATATCCATCGCCGGCGCTGCCAAAAATACCACCTGGTGTTATAAATACACCTGCTCCATAAAGCGCCTGATCACTCAGTTCATAACCATTTTTGAATGTAGCAGGAATAGCAGCCCATACAAACATACCAGCCTGGGCAGTATCAAATTCACAACCTAATAATTGTAACAATTCAAATACTTTTTCTCTTCTTGCGGTGTACACTCTATTCAATTCGTCATGCCAGTCCTGGCCAAGCTCAAGTGCTTTTGCTGCAGCCAGCTGTACCGGCAAAAACATTCCACTATCCATATTACTTTTAAACCGGAGCACTTCATTAATTTTATCTTTTGCTGCCATCATCATGCCCACTCTCCAGCCAGCCATATTATGCGATTTGCTCAAGGAGTTTAATTCAATGGCAACATCTTTTGCACCTTCCACGCTCAACAAACTCATTGGACTATCATTCAAAATAAAACTATAAGGATTATCATGCACCAATAAGATATTATGACGTTTTGCAAAAGATACCAGCTGTTCAAAAATTTCTTTTGATGGCAGTTGTCCTGTGGGCATTTGAGGGTAATTTATAAAAAGAGCCTTTACCTTTAATGATGAATTTTCATTTATCAAATTGTCCAACTGAACAAAATCAGGATAGTAATTATTCACCTTTGTTAAATCATAAAACAATGGTGTAGCTCCTGAAATTCTTATTGCACTTGCATATGTTGGATAACCGGGATTCGGTACCAATACTCCCACCCCTTCTTCAAAGTATGTCATGCAAATGTGCATGATGCCTTCTTTGCTCCCTATTAACGGCAAAATTTCCGTATCAGGGTTCATTTCCACTGCATACCACTTTTTATACCATTTGGCTATTGCATTTCTCAATACTGGGCTACCCTTGTAATTCTGGTAAGCATGTTGATTAGGTTTTAATGCTTCTTCCTCTAAAACTTTAATCACATCAGGGTGAGGCGGCAAGTCAGGGCTGCCGATACCGAGGTTGATCACCTGTTTACCAGATCTGTTCAGTTCATCTATTTCTCTCAACTTTTGAGAAAAATAATATTCCCCAATACCATCTAATCTTCTTGCTGTCTGCATTATTTCTATTTTTAGATTACACTAAATACAGCTATTACTATGATTTTTCTCAATAAAAATTAAGGCCATTCATAATAGTTATTATAATCAGATTTTATTTGTTCTTACCATTTTTATAAACCCCCAATATCTGTAAGGCCTCTGTTTTCTTTTCTACCTGTATCAACGCTTTATCAAATTGCTCTTTTGTATCAAACTCAAGGTCAGCATGAAATGAATATTTAAAATCACTTCCCGGGATAGGCATCGACTGCAGTTTACTTAAATTGATCCCTGCTTCTGCAATATTAATTAATACTTTTACCAGGCTGCCTTTGGAATGATCTGTATGAAAATTAATAGAAGCCTTATTGGCGCCTTCCACTTCCTTAACCACTTCTGCCCGCTGCAATACTAAGAACCGGGTATAATTATTTTTTAGTGTATGAATGTTCGGGGCAATCATATCCAACTCATAGATCTCGGAAGCAAGCTTACTTGCAATGGCTGCTATATGTTTGCTGTGATGTTTATGAATATGCCTTGCACTTAGGGCGGTGTCTTCCGTTTCCACTAACTTCCAGTTATGTTTATCCAAAAACCCAAAGCACTGCTGAATGGCCATCGGATGAGAATGTACTTCCTTTATATCTTCCAGTTTTACCCCGTGATTCACCATCAGGTTCTGTTTTATCTGCAGGTATACTTCGCCAATAATTTTAAGGTTACTTTTTTGTAATAAATTATAATTGGGAAGAATACTCCCTGCAATAGAATTTTCAATAGCCATCACTCCTCCATCGCTTTCTTTTTTATTGCCCGCAATCTTAATCACTTCTCTGAAAGTGGCACAACAAATCACATGGACCCCCTGCCCATAATACAGGCGGGCAGCTTCCTGGTGAAAACTTCCTTCAAAGCCCTGGATAGACACTTTTAAGTCATTCTTTCCTTTTGAAAACGAAGCATTGCCGGGTTTTGTTATATCATTAAGTAAAACATCCATTTTATTTTTTTATTTTATACTATTCAATAAGCCTCTTTTTAATACCCTGAAACAAAACAAAAAAAATCCCGGCATTTCAGCCGGGAATCTTTGTATGTTAATTCGTTTAAGTTGTGTAAATGGTTAACAAAAGATTCCCCGACTATTTTTAAAATAGTAACTAAAATAAAATTGGGTATATTTTGCAATTTTTAACATATTAAGTTCGAAAATAAGAAGTAAAAACTTATCTGCCAATATTTTTTTCAAGAAATCAACAAATAGTTTGGAAATATTTCATTAAAAACTGAATTCAGCAATATTTTCAAAAGGTTATAGAAAAGTAGACGCCCCTGAGAACAGGGGCGACTTTAACGATTGCTTGCCATATGAAAAATTCTTATATAGAAAACGGCTATTTCAGCAGCAATCTCACCGTTTTGTGTAATTATTTTTTCTTTAATGAATCTACTTTCTTAACTAAAGTATCTACTTTTTTAGCAGTTGTATCAATTTTAGCAGTTGCTTTAGCTAAAGAATCAGCAGCAGCAACTTTTGCTAAAGAATCAGCAGTAGCTGCTTTGGCGATAGAATCAGCATTAGTTGTAGCTGTAGTTTCAGTTGAGTTGTTACAAGCTGCGAAAGTGGCAGCGATAGCGAATACAAAAAGTACTTTTTTCATTTTTTGAGATTTTTAATTTGTTATTTATAAGCATTAATACGACAGCGCTGAAAAAGTAACCCAACTTTTTTTAAAAACTTTTTTTTCGTTGCTTTGGGTTACTATTGCAGGTATAAACGTATTAACAAAAGATCGGTGAGTACTATAGAACAAGAACAATTATTATTGAGAGGACTAGCCCAAAGCGATAAAGCAGCAGTTGAAGCTATTTATCGGGAGAATTATTCCATTATTCAATCGTTTATCATAAATAATAATGGTTCTGTTGATGATGCTCGGGACATTTTTCAGGAAGCGATGGTTGTGCTGTACGAAAAGTCAAGAGATACCACATTTTCGTTAACCTGTCAAATCAGAACATATGTATTTTCTATATGCCGTCGTTTATGGCTTAAGAGATTACAACAACTTAGTAAGTTTGGTACACAGGTTGAAAGCCTGGAAGATATTGTGCCTGTCGAAGAGGAAATTGAAGAGCATGAAAAAAGAAACGCTGATTTTAACCTGATGGAAGTTGCCATGGGTAAAATTGGTGAACCTTGCAAAAGCTTACTGGATGCTTACTATATGGGAAAGAAAAGTATGCAGGACATTGCAGCAGAGTTTGGCTATACCAACGCTGATAATGCCAAGACACAGAAATATAAGTGCATTATTAGATTAAAGAAATTGTTTTTTGCTCAATATAAAAATGCTTAAGAAAATGGATGATATTCTATTATTAGAGGCGGTGGAAAGGTACCTGGCCGGGGAAATGACTCCGCAGGAAAAAGCTTTTTTTGAAGAGGTCCGCAAAAATACACCTGAGGTTGATCAACTGGTGGTAGAGCATACTTATTTCCTGCATAGCCTTATCGATTTTGCTTCAACAAAATCTTTTAAACACACTTTACTGGAAATAGATACCAAACTTACAGATGAAGGTATTATTGCTGAGCCACAGCTTAAGGGTAAGGCTAAAGTGGTAAGCCTATGGAAAAAGTACAAACGTAATATTGCAGTAGCCGCTTCCATTGCAGGATTCATTTCTTTACTCACTTCAGGTTTAATGATTACCTATACTAAAAAGTACGGTAATGAAAACTACAGCGTATTGGTTGATAAAATCAATCAGACAAACCGGGAAGTAATTAATTTAAAAAATAAGACATCTGTTTCCAATTTACCTGTTAAGTCAGAACCAAAGGTTGATTTCAGAGGCACGGGATTTTTAATTGATGGTAAGGGTTACTTAATTACCAATGCTCATGTTATCAGCAAAATGAAAAATATTTATGTTGAAAACAACAAAGGAGATTATTTCAGTGCATCAGCAATATTCACGGATAACAGTGTTGATCTTGCCATTTTAAAAATCACAGATACTGCCTACAAAACAATGATCAACCTGCCCTACTCCATAAAAAGAGCCAATTCAGATCTGGGCGAACAATTTTTTACGCTTGGTTTTCCAAGAAACGAAATTGTGTATGGCGAAGGTTATGTAAGTGCTAAATCCGGCAGTGATGGCGATTCAACCTCTTACCAACTTACGGTTTCGGCAAATCCGGGAAATAGTGGTGGCCCCGTAATTAACCGCAATGGTGAAATTATCGGCATCATTACCGCCAAAGATTCAAAAGCAGATGGTGTGGTATATGCCACAAAATCAAGAAATATTTTCAAACTGCTTGATTCTCTAAAGAGGGATGATGAAAAAGCAGCCAGTATAAAAACTCCAGCCAATAATGGATTAAAAGGATTGGACAGGGTTCAGCAAGTAAAAAAGATGGAAGAGTTTGTGTACATGGTAGTGGGCAGTCAGCAATAAACTTTTATTACCTTACAATAAAAAAGTTGCACTTTTCCCGGTGCAACTTTTTTATTTAGTAGAGTATTCTTTTTTTTAATGGGCATATTGAAGGCACCAATCCATAGATAGAAAAACCTGTAAACTTCAAAAGGGACTTTTAATCCTCAATGGACATTTTTTACTGTTAAAAAATATCAGGCTGAGAAAGACTCCCGCCAAAGAATATATTAAGCAGTAAAATATCAACCCCAGAGAGATGCGGGATATTCACCCTCTCCCACCAACTTATCAATACTGGCCTGCACTTCTGGGGCATCTTCCTTATAAGTAACCCCAAACCATTGTGCAGAGGTAGGTATCACTTTCACATTTACTTTACCACTCTTTACCACTTTATCAACTACCAACGGAATAAAAAATTCTCCCTTAGGGTTATTGATTTCTTTATCTAAAAATTCTCCAAAATATTTTTCACAATCATTAATGAAAGCAGGTGGGAAAGCAAAGAAATTCATACTTACACTCGAGTCTTCACTTACTTCATGCAACCCATTTTCATCTTCATAGGTAATGATGCCCTGTTCATTACGGAATATTTTAGTACGTTCATTGATATCAATTAAATTACCGGCAGCATCAACATTACATACACCACGGCTTACACTACCGTTATCGCTGAGTGTTCTTTTCAGTTCATATCCTATAATAGAATAATTGTTATCTGCCACCTCTTTTGTTAAAAAATCATATGCTTTTACAAATCCATCGCGGCCATAAAAATCATCTGCATTAATAACAGCAAAAGGTTCATTCACTATTCCTTTGCAGCACAGCACTGCATGCGCAGTTCCCCACGGCTTCTTTCTTTCTTCGGGTATTGTTCTGTCTCCAACAAACTTGGTCAGTTCCTGGAAAGCGTATCCCACCTCAATTTTCCCTTCCAGTTTATTTCCAAAATTTTCCCTGAACATTGCTTCAAATTCTTCCCTTATAATAAATACAACTTTTCCAAATCCTGCTCTTGAGGCATCATATATTGAATATTCCATTATGGTTTCGCCGGAAGGTCCAAAACCCTGTGTTTGCTTCATACTTCCATAACGGCTGGCCATTCCGGCTGCTAATACTACTAGTGTTGGTTGCATATCATTAATTTGATTTAATAATAAAGTTCGAAATTGCGTGAGCGAAAATAGTGTAAACGATTTATTAACAAAAAAAATTGCATATCAATCCTTTAAATATTACTACTGACTGGTTACCTGTTGATTCAGTGCAAGAAAAGAATGTAAGCCTTTTTGTATTGCGATTAGATAAGATTCACCCAGTCATATCAGGCAACAAACTCTTTAAACTGCATTTTTTTTTGAATAATATCCAAAATAATGCCGCTAAAACAATTATTACATTTGGTGGCCCATTTTCAAATCATTTAGTAGCCACAGCCTATGCCTGCAAAATAAAAAACCTTAGCTGTATTGGTATTGTAAGAGGGGAAAAACCTCCCCAACTTTCACCAACTTTAAAGCATTGTATGGAATATGGTATGCAATTACATTTTATCAGCAGAAATGAATATGCCAGAAAAGATTATCCGGTTTTACTGAAACAATTATCTATTCAATATCCTGATTGTCTTATTATCCCCGAAGGCGGATACGATCCTTCAGGTGCAAAAGGTGCAGCACAAATTATGAATTTGATTCACCACAGCACTACGCATATTTGCTGTGCTACAGGTACCTCCACCACTTTGGCTGGTTTGCTAAGCAATATAAAACCCCATCAGCAAATCATCGGCATTCCTGTGTTAAAAGGGCAAACAGACATTGAACAAAGAATTGCGTTTTTAATTGGTGGCATTAACCCAATTCAATTACACCTCAACCACCAATACCATTTTGGGGGCTACGCTAAAAAAAATGCTGAACTGATTAACTTCATGAATTCACTCTATGATCAGTACCAACTGCCTACTGATTTTGTGTACACCGCCAAAATGATGTATGGCATTATCGATATGATTAAAAATAATTTTTTCCCGGAAGGAAGCAAAATAGTATGTATCCATACAGGCGGATTGCAGGGGAATTTATCTTTGCAAAAAGGCACTTTAACTTTTATCTAATTATTTATTGCCTTTATCTTTGCCCAAACTGATAAATATATTCTGTGAATAAAAATATGCTGTTCAGATTCCTTAGCCTCACCATTTTTTTTGCAGTTTTTACCATTGCGAAAAGCCTTGCACAAGACACACTCCCGCGCATCAATGTAAAAAATATCAACAATAAAATAATCATTAGCTGGAAGGTAACCTACGGTGCCAGGATTAACACCATCAACATTCAGCGGTCAGCAGACAGTTTAAGGAATTTCAGTACCATTGGGTCAGTGCTGGAACCTATGAACAGAGAAAATGGTTTTGTAGATACCAAAGCACCCAACCCAACTATGTTTTACCGTGTGTTTGTGGCATTTGAAGGTGGCAGTTATATTTTTACCAAATCATACCGGCCGGTTAAAGACACTACTGTTGATTTGCCGCCTGTCGTTCAAAAAACAGAAACACCAAAAGTAACCCCACCAGCACCACCCCCTGCAGGTTTTTTGCCCAGTAAATATATTTATACCGGGAAAGAAAATAATATCATAATTGAATTACCTGATGCAGGCAGCAGCAAGTATTCAATAAAATTTTTCAATGAAAAAGACAATCCTGTTTTTGAAATTCAGCATGTAACAGAGCCTTACCTGATTATAGAAAAAGTTAATTTCCTTCACTCGGGATGGTTCTATTTTATGCTTTATGCTAATGGAATACTCAAAGAAAAAAATCAATTCTATATACCCAGGGAAGGAAAGACTGGTATTCCTCCGGGGGAGGCAAATAAAAAGTTTTAAACCCTCAACCCTGCTTCACTTCCCATTGAAAGGCAATCAGAAACACTTTGTTTCATAGGCAGGCTATCTATTAACTATCAGTACTCAACATCCCGGCCTTTTCACTAAATAAAATAAGTCTGCATTGGCAACCCGCAATTGTTGCCATTTACTCCTGGGATGACTCTTTAACAAAATCACTCACCAGATAACTGATCAGTTTACCGGTGCTTTCATCTTTCCTCCCATCAGATAGCTGGGTAGCTCCTTCGCATATATGCAGGTAGGCCACCTTTGCATCCTGCGCAGTAAACGTTACATACTGCCTTGCATGCAAAGCAGAGATGCCGGTGGGTGCAGTGGCACTGCTTAATACATTTTCCACACAATCAAGATCTATCTCAATTCCGGTATAGGTATCTTCCGTAAAGCCCGTTGCATGTGCTACTGCCTGTATAAAATTTTTCTTTTCACGTAAAAAAATGTCTTCGTAGGTTATATAATCTATAAACGGGTCGTTGTGAATATCCATCAATACATTTTGCGGAATATAATTTTCATGCAACCCGATATTACAATATTTTCCCAAAAAACCATCCTCTCCTGCATAACGAAAACCGTTACCGCTATGCCTTCCCTCAATTGTCCTGAAGTCGGGATGGGCATCTAAATTGATCACATTTATCTGGGCCAAAGGCAGCATTTCCGCTTTGTGCAATCCTTTTGCAACCCCTTTAATAATGGGATATGAATTATTTTGTCCCCCACCAATTACAATGGGTATTTTTTTACAGGAAGAAATTACTTTAATGATATTCTCCACTTCTTCGTCAATCAAATTAATGGCATGCCGGTAGGCATCTATTAATTCTTCCTGCCCATAAGCAGTATTCTCAATCAGGTATTTTATATCCCCAAAATCAAAATGTCCAAGCAGCAAAATATTCTCACCGCTCAAAAAGTCGTTGCTCTGTATGTTTGCAAACGAAGATAAAAAAGGCAGCCAGTTGGTATCTGCCCCACCTATACCGTAGTTACCCTTGACACCAATATCTTCAGGAATACCCAACAGTACATATTTTGCCGGCGACTGCTTCAATTGCAGTACCCATTCTACTTCCGGGTTAACAGACAGCAGGCGTTCGCCCAATTTGGTTTCGTACCGGCGAACTTTTGTTAGAGATAAGATATCTTCTTTACCGTAAAACTTAAAATGTTTCATAAATGAAAGTTAGGAAAATTCTTTTTGGGAAAAATTATTTTATCCAGGATGTAAATTCTATGTGCCTGGCGGCAGCAATTTTAAACTATTTCATTTGCAAAGTATATCCTGAGTGACGAATGCAGACCTTTTAGGATACGTCCTTATTCAGCTTTCACCACAAAGGGCTAATTACCCGCACTCCGGTATCATTAGGCAGGACCAATCAAATCCCAAAGGTTGCCATACAAATCTTCAAAAACTGCTACAGTGCCATATTCCTGAACCACCGGCGGCCTTACAAAGCGGATGCCTTTTTCAACATAATTGTTATAATCCCGCCAAAAATCGTCCGTATGTAAAAATAGAAATACCCTTCCTCCCGTCTGGTTACCTACCCTGCTTTGCTGTTCTTCGCCGGCTGCCTGTGCCAGTAATAATTTACAACCCTCTGAGCCG